>JALSLX010000124.1 GCA_026988095.1 Thiotrichaceae bacterium | reverse complement strand
CTGATCCTCATTTTCCTGTTCCTAGTGATAAGTTAGAAGCGACAGTGAATGTTTTCTCGATGAATGAAGATCGTTTATATGTGGGTAGTAATGTTATTAAAACTCAATCACTAAATCACCCAGGCGGTGGTTCGGCTTATCGCTTAAAAACACCACAGGGGACGATGGCGTATGTAACCGATAACGAACTCGACCCGCCTGAAAAACCCAATACTTCATATAAAGAATGGGTCGAATTCTTAAAGGATGTTGATTTCTTAATACATGATGCAATGTATTCAGATCATGAATTAAAAAATATTCATGGCTGGGGGCATTCACTAATATCGCAAACCCTACAACTTGCTGTTGATGCAAATATTTCTAATTTAGTATTATTTCACCATGATCCTTCACGAACCGATGATCAACTCGATCAGATTAAATTAGATTCTCGTGCTTGGATGAAAAGAAAGGCACCACATTGTAAGGTCTATATCGCTAGAGAAGGGGATGAGTACCGAATGGGAGAGTCTAAAATTAAATAGCAGTAATTTTATCGAGTTTTGATGAAACAATGCCTTTTAATAATACAAATCAACGAAAAAGAGGGGGGGTGGGTATAAAAACAGCCTTAGTTTTATACCCACCCCCCCTCTTTTTCGTTGATTTGTGTTAATTTTAGTGGGTTAAGTCTTAATAATAAGCTTTTTAAGCACACTTCTTACCTAACCAACCATCTTTACCACGTCTTTGGATGAATCTGTCGTAAATCTTATCAAAATCTTCTGGTGAAGAGTTTGAAACAGAGTCTAGTGCTAATAATTTATCTGCCCACTGAGTGATTAAAGGAAAATCCTTAGCATCATAGAGAGGAACATTCTTATTTAAGTGTTGCATACGCATAAAGAGTGGCGCATAGGTTGAGTCAACCAATGAGAAGTCATTACCTGCAAAGAAGGGGCCTCGTCCATCAAGCTGCTCTTCAAGTCTCTGCAAATTTTCGTGAAAGTCTGCACGTTTACTCAGAAACTCGCTTTCATCTGCCACACTTAACATACCTGTCACTTGACCGAGTAAGGTTGAGCCAAATTCTGTCCAACTTCTACAGACACTGCGCTCGACAGGGTCGGCAGGTAGCATTTGTGAGGTTGAAATGAGCGCGATTAATTCATTTATTACGGATGATTCAAATATTGTGGTTTTACCATCAACACGCAAAATAGGAACCTTGCCAAAAGGTGAAACCTCAGCGAACCAATCAGGTAGGTTGTCTGGGTCAAGATACGTTAATTTGTGAGGAATTTTATTTTGCTGTAAAGAAATAACACCGCGTTGAGCATAAGGGCAAAAATCAAATAAAATCAGTTCTAGGTCCAGTCCTTCTGCGGTACTAAATGGCCAATGTTTAATTCCACCTTCAATATAGCGTGCCTTAATATCTTTTTGCCTGAGCAGTAAGGTGGCAGCAGCTGCGCGAATACCTGCCGCGCAGAGAATAAGATATTCTTTATTCTTATCCAGTTCTGGAATATGCGAACGTAGTTCAGGCAATGGCATGAGTACAGAACCAGGTATAAAGCTTTCTTCATATTCTTCTTCAAAACGTACATCAATAATTTCAGCACCATCAGCAATCATGGCTTTTGCGACATCAGCAGTGACCGACCGTAGCGCTGGTGCAGAGACGAGTTTTTCAAAATCTTCTTTTGATAATTGTAGCAAGCGACCATCACTGGTCATTTGTACGGTAGCGTTGCGCGCGCCACCTGTTATCAAGGCCTCTTCTCCAAAGGCATCACCAACACCTAAAATAGCAACCATTTGGGGTTCATCATCTTCTAGCTCCTCCCTCCAAACTTCAGCTTCACCTTCTAAAATGATATAAAAATTATCCCCTTTCATATCTTGTCGAATGACTTCTTGTTCTTTTTTAACATCAACTTCTTCACAGCGATGTGCGGCTTCTTCAACGACATCAAGAGGGAGTAGTCTAAAAACACGTGTGGATTTTAAAAACATGAGTCGCTGCATAAATGCAACTTTGTTATTTACATCCGATGAGTTAGAAATTTCTTGTAGCGAAATAAAATCATTTACCAAGGCATTATCAACATGACAAACCGTTGCACTCACATCAGTTGTTATTTTGATGGGTGATTGTTCATAGGAGAAATATATGGCTTCTTTATCGTTGGCTTTAAAAGTAATGACGTGATTTTCATCATTTGCAAAGGTGATATTGGCCGTGCCTTCGGTGATGTACAGCATATCTTCAGGGCTACAAGCTTGTAGAGATAAAGCCTCGCCTGCTTTAATATAAAAGATACGCAAGCCACTGTTTGCCTTAGATAACATATCATCTGTGAAATGTGTAAAGGGGTGATAATTTTTACTCAAAAACTCTAATGTACGACGGTTGTTATCCATTTTTTATCCTTATGTTAATGATCAGCTGGCAAGTAGGTATTTTGTTAAAACGGCCACTTAAGGAAACCCTGATCAAGTCAAATTATTTCTAGAATTCACGCTTGCTAAATTAGCCGATATTTCCCACGAAGATCGACGCAATAGAGTGACTATTACGTCTCACTTCATGAAAAATAGCGACAAATTTTTCTGTGCTAAATATTAATTGACTTAATCAGATTCTCCTTAAGAAGATGGAATGAAAAACGTTTAAACAGAGACAGATTTAACATGATTTTGCTCTATTAAGCACTAGTACATTTGTACTAGTCACTTTGATAATTAACTATAGCTTAAATTAGAAAATTAGCGTTTAAATACCAAAACGTTCAACCCTTTACCTTGTGCATTTCTATAAATCTCAGGAGGTTTTTTTGGAGTATATTGGGTGCCCCCAATTATGATGTTTTACTCAGAGCAGGGCGCTCTTTTTATTTCAGAATATAGAAATTTTTCATTATCTATTAAGACCATTTTATCGCCAGAATAAAATAAACTTACTTTAATTGGCAAGCAACCATGTGGTTGAATATTTGATTTTCTTTCTATTCTTACAATTGACGTACTACCATCCCCAAGCTTCACGGTTACCATGTAAAATGTATAAGTACCTTTCATTCCCAACTTTGGTAGATTGCGCTCTTTTTTTTCAATACTAATTATTTCTGCCCATTCGTTTGTGGTGCTCTTGATATTCATTTCATCTGAATACCATAAATACGTCATCAGCAGTAGTGATACTGAAAGCGCAAAAATAAAAATATATAAACGTCTCATGGCTTTTAATTTTCAAACATAATACCCTCTTCACTTGGCACAGTAGAGGATAACTTTTAAGGGAAAAAAATGGGGAAGTAACCTTCATAGGGTTCTATGCTAATATTATTTTTAATAATAATAGCAATGAATTTATGCCTAGAAATCCCGTTTCTTTTTTTGCTTAACTGTATCACCTCATATGAGTATTCGAGCTAATAACCGATAGGTGGTATTAGTCGTTGCAAAAGTAGTTCCCTGAGCGGAGTCGAAGGGTACGGAGATGTGGCACTAATATGCCAATACTTTTGGAACAATTAATAATAGAGATGTCTTATATCTTAAGTTATGAGTTTAGCTTTTAAATACTAAAACTTTTAATCCTTTATCTTGTGCATCTATATATACTTCAGGAGGCTTTATTTCTTCAATAAGGCGATAATTAGGGGCATGAATTTTCATGTTTTCGATTAAAAAATCACGGCCAAGTTCTGGAGCGTTTAAACACAGCAATAGCGTACTCTCAGCCGTCATAAATTCATTTAAACGACGCATTATTTTTGGGTAGTCTTTTTCAATATCAACACTGCCTTTTTGCAAAGTCGGTGGATCACATATCAATATATCGTATGGGCCTCGTTTTTTTAATCGACCAAATGATTTAAAGATATTGAGCTTTTCAAACTTTACTTTATGTAAGTCATGATTATTTAAACGGTGATTAATTCGCCCCACATTAAGCGCTGGGCTACTCATATCCACATTTAAAACAAAGTTAGCATCTCCTGCAATTGCCGCAACAGAGAAACCGCAAGTATAAGAAAACAGGTTGAGAATACGTTTGTCCTTGCTATGTTGTTGTACCCATTTTCGTCCATTACTCATATCTAAAAATATTCCAGTATTACGGGCTTTTCCGAGTTGGAGTTGGTATTTGAGATTATTTTCTTCAATGATTAGCTCGCTGTATCCATCATCCTTGCTATCGCTATGTATCACATCAATAGGGCCGTGCAATTGATAGCGGTGTTGGAGCTGGATATTTTTACAGCTAGGTATTTTTTGTAATAAATGATCGGCTAATTTTTTAATAGCTTGTGCATCTTCTTCTGCAAATAGAGTTATTAAAATAACAGGGGGTAACCAATCTATAGTGATATGGTGTAAATTATCGTAAGCATGACCGCGCCCATGAAAGAGGCGCTGGGCTTGCTCTATATTCTCTATAGGGAACGATATATGAGAGGTAAGTTTGTCTAAAGCGGACATAGTTAGTTTTTTTTGTTTAATATTGGTTGTTGTTTTGGAGATTCTTGAGGTTTGCTTAATTGCTTATTATTGTAATATTTTCCGTAATAACTCGTGCCACCAACAACTGTCGCGATAATAATCATAAAGAATATTTTTCTCAATTTTCGCTTTAGGTGCCGCTTAAATGGGTAACGGCGATATTTTGTGGGATACTTCATATATTCGAAGATGACTTCTTAAACCTTAAGATGAGAAATTATAGCAATGATTTTAGATTCTGTATTAACTTGCCCAAACTGTAGCCATAAATATGAAGAAGTCATGTTAGAGAATACTTGTCAATACAGCTATCGTTGCCCATCGTGCAAAACAGTGATTAAAACAAAAAAAGGGGAGTGCTGTGTCTACTGTAGTTATGGTGATTATCCCTGCCCACAAGCACAATTAATAGGTTCTGCCTGTTGTAGCCCTGATTAGCATCTATACTGTTAATATCAATTTATATCTAAAACTAACAACAACGACACTAGAGGAGCTTGAAATGACAGATAAACCATTCGCAACCGGACGATGTTTGTGTGGAAAAGTAAGTTATAGCATCGCCAGTAAGCCACTACGTATGGCACAGTGTCATTGTGATTATTGCCAGCGCTCATCAGGAACAGGGCATATGTCCTTAGCTTTCTTTTTAAAAGATGATGTTACGATTGAAGGTGAAACAAGCTCGTATACCACTGATGCAGATAGTGGTGATGAGGTAACGCGTCATTTTTGTACTGAATGTGGAAGCCGTTTATTTGGAACAAACAATGTACTTACAAATATCATTGGTGTATCGGTAGGTTGTATTGATGACAATTCGTGGTTTAAACCCGGTGCAATCGTTTATAATAAAAGAAAACCTGTTTGGGATTTTATGGATGAATCACTACCCACTTTTGAGACAATGCCACCGCCTCCTAAGTAAGAAAAAAGGCATCCTTATATTATTTTAAGTACGCCTTTGGGAAGGTAAACTACGAAAAGTTTAACTATGAATATTTATGCTTCAACACTGTGATAAACATTCTGAACATCATCATTATCATTGAGTGAATCTAGTAGGCTTTCAAACATCGCAGAGTCATCATCACTTGTTAGTGGTGATGTGTTCTGCGCGAGGTATTGAATCTCATCCACTTCAAAATCAAGATCAGGGAAGGCTTCTACCAAAGCTTGTTTTGCCTTTCCATATTCGGTATTGGGTGCAAATACAGTAATCATGCCATCTTCGCTTTCAATATCACTCACATCAACATCCGCTTCCATCAAAGCTTCTAGCGCAGCATCTTCATCATTACCTTTAAACACAAAAATAGCCGAGTGATCAAATAAGTGTTTGACCGTGCCAGGTGTGCCTAACTTACATTTATTTTTTGTAAAGCAGAGGCGTACATCACCAAAAGTACGGTTAGGGTTATCTGTTAAACACTCCACCAAAATCATACAGCCACCAGGACCAAAACCTTCATAAAGTGCAGGGGCAAAATCTTCGCCTCCACCACCTTTGGCTTTTTCGATTGCTTTATCAATAACGTGAACAGGTACTTGGTCTTTTTTAGCCTTATCAATCAAACTGCGTAGCGTTAGGTTTCCATCAGGGTCAAAACCACCCGCTTTAGCAACGACGTAAATTTCACGGCCGTATTTACTGTAAACCTTCGCCTTCATATCCGACGTTTTAGCCATTGATTCTTTACGGTTTTGGTACGCTCTTCCCATGATGAACTCTCGTTAAAAATTAGATGGGGGGGATTCTACAGCTTAGGCTTGGAGTAGGGAAGCATTACACGATATGAGACAGTGCAGTCATGCTTTTAATAGTAAGAATGAAATTATATTAATAGTGAGTTTTCAACTCTATTTAGCTATACAATTATATTAAGGAGAAACTGATCAAGTCCAATTAGTTTTCGCTTGTCAAATCAGCCGATATTTCCCACGAAGATCGAGCAATAGAATGGCTATTACGTCTCACTTCGTGAAAAATAGCGACAAATTTTTCTACGCTAAATTCTAATCGACTTAATCAGTCCCTCCTTAATGAAATTGGTTTATATTAGAGAAAAAAATGAATAAGCAAACAACAGATGTAGTCTTAATAGGTGCAGGGGCGATGAGTACCTGTTTAGGCACACTATTAAATCAGCTCGATCCAACATTAAAAATCACCATGATTGAGCGACTAGACCGTGTGGCGATGGAAAGTACCGATGTTTTAAACAATGCCGGCACAGGTCATGCAGGCTACTGTGAGCTTAACTACACACCGCAATCAGAAGATGGCAGTATTGATATTAGCAAAGCATTAGAAATCAATGCCGCATTTGAAATTAGCTTACAATTTTGGGCCAGCTTAGTTGAAAAAAACATATTGCCAGAGCCAACAAAGTTTATAAACTCAGTGCCACACCAAAGTTTTGTTTGGGGTGATGATAATGTTGAATTTCTACGAAAACGCTATGAATTATTAAGTGCGCAACATCAGTTTTCAGCGCTAGAGTTTTCAGATGATCCAGAAGTTATTCGTGAATGGCTACCCTTAGTAATGGATAATCGTGACCCTGATGAAAAAGTGGCTGCCACACGAATATCGTACGGTTCAGACGTAAACTTTGGGCAGATTGCTAAAAGTATGACCGATTATTTGGTCAAACAAGAGGGATTCCAACTCTGCTTAAATACACACGTAGATGATTTGAAAAAACAAGACGACGGTACATGGGATGTATTAATGCGCGACCGCAAAGGCGGTTCTAAAACAACAATAAACACCAAGTTTGTATTCTTAGGTGTTGGCGGTGGCGCGCTGCCTCTCTTGCAAAAATCTGATATACCCGAAGGCGACGGCTATGCTGGCTTCCCTGTTAGTGGACAATGGTTGATATGTGATAAACCAGAAATCGTCAATAAGCATTTAGCTAAAGTTTATGGAAAAGCAGCAGTTGGCGCACCACCGATGTCTGTGCCTCATCTTGATACGCGCGTGCTTTCATCAGATGATAACTTTGATAAATCCAATGATAAACCCAGTGGTATTCCAAACAAAGCACTATTATTTGGACCGTTCGCAGGCTTCACCACTAAGTTTTTAAAATACGGCTCAAATTTTGATTTAATCAAAGCAACCAATTTTGACAATATAAAACCCATGACAATGGTGGGTTTACGCAATGTTGATCTCACTCGATATTTAATCAGCGAATCCATGCAGAGTCATTCTGAACGTGTTAAATCACTGCGCAATTATTTTCCTGATGCCCAAGAGGAAGATTGGACATTAGCATCCGCAGGACAACGCGTACAAATCATTAAAAAATGTGAAGAGCAGGGCGGAACACTAGAATTTGGGACAGAAGTTGTCACCGCAGCAGATGGAACACTCGCTGCCTTACTCGGCGCATCACCTGGTGCATCAATCACCGTTAAAACCATGATTGAAATAATAGAAAACTGCTTTAAAGATCAATATATTGCAGGTAACTGGCAATCTAAAATTAAAGCAATGATACCGTCATACCAAGAGTCATTAATTGATGATGCTGACCTGCTTAAAACAGTGCGAAAAAGGACATTATCGGTATTGGAACTAGGCTAATATAGGAGAAAGCCGATAATTAGGGGGAATTACTCTTATTTACTAAGCCACCCCCCCTCTTTTTCGATGATTTGTACTTAGTTTAAATGTTAGCAATAGCTCAACCAGTATCCATTTACGATCAGGCGATGTTTCAACCGTGGATTGCGGTCTTCACCGCAATGACGAGCTAACAACTAGACTGTGTTGAACCCGCAAAAACAATGGCTTGTCGCTTAATTCAACGGCATTGGGGGGGTATGTAGATATAGTGTTTTCTCTTTGTTTTACCATAAGAAGGACGTGTCATCGTTTTATAAGCATTTTTTAAATATTATTGACTATACGGCTGAATAATTTAGCAATAGTCTTAGAATTATTGTCGGAATAATGAAAAAATTGGCGATATACTCCACTCAAGCAATAAACTCAAAAAGGGATAAATCATGAATATAACACCCGTTATGAAAACTATGCTTTCACACCGTTCCATTCGTAAGTTCGCCGAAAAACCTATTGATATTGAGGTGCTGGAGAAATTAGTAGAGTGTGGGCAAGCAGCGGCATCTTCTAGTTTTATTCAGGCTTGCTCGATTATTCGTGTGACTGGTTTAGGTGATCGGCAGAAGATTTCTGAAGTAGCGGGTGGCCAACAGTGGGTAAATGAAGCCGCTGAATTTCTAATTTTTTGTGCTGACCTTAAACGTGTAGAACGTGCTTGTTTGCAACAGGGAGAAGGGAAACTAGAGGGTTATACAGAGCATTTTATCGCCGCAACAGTAGACGTAGCCTTGGTTGCAGAGAATATATTACTAGCCGCTGAATCTTTGGGTATGGGGGGCGTATTTATTGGCGGTATCCGTAATGATCCGCAGGTAATATCAGACCTTCTCGAATTACCAGATCAGGTCTATCCCGTATTTGGAATGTGCCTTGGTTGGCCAGCAGCTGAACCAGATGTTAAACCACGATTCCCTGTGCAAACTATCCTACATACCAATCGTTATCAACTCGAAAAAATAGAAAAAGACGTTGAAGCTTACGATGAAAAAATGCAGTCATATTATGAGTCACGCAGTGGTAATACCCGTGTTTCTGATTGGTCTACACAAACAGCGCAGGCTGTACAAATGAAGAAACGAGAACATATGCTTTCTTTTCTTAATAAAAGAGGCTTGTTGAAAAAGTAAATTGAATGTAATTAATCTACTTTTTGCTAAAGAGAAGATAATGAAAAGCGGTAAAAAAATACAATTCATTAGAACACTCTCCTGTTTTTAGCTAAGTGCTATATCTTTAAAGAAGCGTTTAACCCACTGTACACGTTGATCTAAGGTTTCCATTTCTTCATATTCAAAATGAATCTTATCTTGCCCCTTGATTTTAAACTCCCATGGACGTTTTTGTACTAAGCCGAGGATTTTCATTGGGTCGATATTGGGTTTTTCATTAAAGTGGATGCGCCCACCTTCTTCTCCCATATCTAGCTTTACAATGCCGAGTTCTTGGGCAATTTGTTTTAGGCGTGTGACTTCAAAAAGGTTGGTGACGGCTTCTGGCAATAAGCCAAAACGGTCGATCATTTCTACACGTAGTTCGCGTAGCGCATTGCCATCTTTTGCACTGGCGATACGTTTGTACATGATTAAACGATTGTGTACGTCTGGCAGATAATCATCAGGGATTAGGGTGATAACGCCTAAGTCTACCGAGGTACGTGTTTCATGCGCATCCATTGTTGGTAGCTTGCCTGATTTGAGTGCTTTTACAGCGCGCTCTAGTAGATCGTTATACATATTGAATCCAATTTCTTGGATTTGCCCGCTTTGATCATCACCTAATAATTCACCAGCGCCACGTATTTCTAAATCATGTGAGGCTAGAGTGAAACCTACACCTAAATCTTCAAGTGATTCAATGGCTTCAAGCCGTTTTTTAGCATCACCTGTAAGTGTCTTTTTACTAGGTACGAGTAAATAGGCATAAGCCTTGTGATGCGAGCGACCGACACGACCACGAATTTGATGCAGTTGCGCTAAACCTAATTTATCCGCACGGTTGATGATTATGGTGTTGGCGTTTGGAACATCGATTCCGCTTTCGATAATGGTGGTAGCAACGAGTATATGAAAGCGTTGTTGTGCGAAGTCTTTCATTAAACTTTCAAGCTCGCGTTCGGGCATTTGCCCATGACCAAAACGTATTTTAGTATCAGGCAGAATATCTTGTAAATCTTCTGCCATTTTTTGAATGGTTTTGACTTCGTTATGTAAAAAGTAAACTTGTCCGCCACGGGCAAGCTCGCGCGCACAGGCTTCTTGAATCATGCTTTTGTCCCATTCGGTGACAAAGGTTTTAATCGCGTGACGTTGTGTGGGAGGCGTGGCGATAATGGATAAATCACGTAAACCAGCCAACGACATATTTAAAGTACGCGGAATGGGTGTGGCGGTAAGTGTGAGCATATCGACATTAGCACGCATTTTTTTGAGTTGCTCTTTGTGGCGCACGCCAAAGCGGTGTTCTTCGTCAATAACCACTAAGCCGAGGTCTTTAAACTTAATATCTTTTTGTAAAAGCTTGTGTGTTCCAATAACAATATCAACATTACCTGATGCCATATTCGCCAAGGTTTCACGGGTTTCTTTGGGTGTTTTAAAACGTGATAGTGATTTTATTTTAAAGGGCCAATCTGCAAAACGGTCTTGAAAGTTTTTAGCATGTTGTTGTACCAATAAGGTTGTGGGTGCAATGATAGCAACCTGTTTGCCCGAGTTGGCGGCAACAAAGGCGGCACGCATGGCAACCTCGGTTTTACCAAAGCCAACATCACCACATGTGACACGATCCATTGGTTTTTCTGAGATCATGTCTTTAATAACTGTGCCGATGGCTGCGGCTTGGTCGGGTGTTTCATCAAAGGGGAATGAATCTGCGAATACATTATATTCAAGTTCATTAAATGGAAAGGCGTGGCCTTTTTGCGCGGCGCGCCTTGCATGAATCTCTAACAATTCGGCGGCAACGTCATGGGCTTTTTGTGCCGCTTTTTTACGGACTTTGTCCCAGTGTTCTGTACCTAATGTGTGCAGTGGTGCGTGTTCTGAACTTGCGCCTGTGTAACGGCTGATTAAATGTAATGAGGTGACTGGTACGTATAATTTAGAACCTTTGGCGTATTCTAAGTTGATGAATTCTTGTTCAATACCGCCTGTGGTGAGTTTTTGCATACCCATAAAGCGACCAACACCATGTTCTTCGTGTACGACTGGGTCGCCTTCGCTTAAGTCGGTAAGGTTGCGGATAATTGCATCAGCATCGCGGGTTGGTTTTTGTCTACGGCGTTTTTGTTGGACTTGTTGTCCAAACAGCATTGATTCAGGGATTATAGCTAATGCATTATTGGTATTATTGTTGCTATTAGAATCGCCGTCACCTTTAATCCATAAACCACTATCCATCGGTGCGATAGTCAAACCAATATCGAGCGCATTTGTTGGTTTGGCATCTATAAACGCTTGCCAATTATCATGTGTGGTGGGCGAATAGCCGTTGTCGCGTAATAGTCCTAAGAGATTCTCGCGTCTGCCTGCGGAATCGGCAGTAAACAAAATTTTGCCTGTCGTATTAGCCGAAAAGGTAGCTAAAAACTGTTTAATTAAAATCAGTGGATTTTCTGATCTACCTTGAATTAACAGCGAAGGGAGTGTGCTAACAGGATAATTATGCCCTTGGTCATTGGTGTAGCTTTCTTGCTTAAAATGATGCGTATCAACACGGCGTAGTTGCTCAATATTTTCTTGAAGTTTCTCAGGGCTCAGGTAGAGAACATCAGGTGCAAGAATAGGGCGTTCAATATCATGTCTGCGTTGTTCATATCTATCATATACCGTGGAACTAAACGTTTCTGCAGAGGCTTGTGTGCCGTCTGTGTTTATTAGCAATGTTTTTTCGGGAAAATAATCAAATAGCGTGGCGGTACTTTCAAAAAATAGCGGTAAGTAATATTCGATGCCAGCAGGTGGTGTGCCGTTGCTGACATTGTCATAAATTTGGCTACGCGATAAATCGCCTGCTATTTGCTTACTATAGTTTTCTCTAAAGCGTGCGATGCCTTCGGGGTTTAGGGGGAATTCATGCGCAGGCAATAATTCAATCTGGTCAATTTTTTCAATGGTGCGTTGATCTTCTGGGTTGAAACTACGAATCGTTTCAACGTCAGTATCAAAAAGGTCGATGCGGTAGGGCAGTTTGCTTCCCATTGGGAATAAATCTATCAGCGATCCACGTGTGCTGTATTCGCCGTGTTCCATCACTTGTGAGGTGTGGCGGTAGCCTGCTTCTTCTAGCTCGATACGTAACAGGTCAATTTCTAATTCATAGCCTACTTTTATCATTAAAGTATTAGAGCGAATGTAGTTTACAGGGGGTAAACGCAACATGAGTGTTGAAACAGGTACAATTAATACGCCTTGTTGCAAACTACTTAATTGATACAGTGTCTTTAGGCGATCGGATATTAAATCTTCATGTGGCGAGAAAACATCATAGGGTAACGTTTCCCAATCGGGGAAGATATGTACGTTGTTATTGGCACTTTTTACCGATGATTGATTGTGTTCGTCCAACCCCATGAAGAAGTGAATATTAGCTTCTGCGGTGTAAGCACTGTGAGAGTCTGGTGTAACTAAAACGATTAAGCCTTTGTATTCTTTTGCAGTATTGGCAATGAGTAAATCTTGTGCACAGCCGTGCAATTGTCCCCAGCTAATTTGTTGGGAATCTTTACTAGGAAATAGTGGGTGTAAAGCTGTCATCGTTATATTTTAATAGGGTTAAAAAACTTCGCGATTGTAGCGTTAAAAGTTATCTTTTACGATAAGAAAGGCGATGATAAATACATTTATCTCGGGTATGATTCGTGCCTGATTTTGATTCATAGCTAATTAAGAGAGATACCCTGGATGCAATTGAAAGGTGAAATGTCGATGCTCAATGTCTTGCATATCCAAGATACTGACGTAAGTGAGATTTGTTCTAAGCTTGAACAAAAAAGAGATGAAGCACCACAATTTTTCATGCAAAGTCCAATCGTTATTGATGGTTCGGAGTTAAGTGGTAATGCTTTGGAGTTTGATTTTTCAGCGTTAAAACAGGGCTTATTAGATTTAGGATTTATTCCTGTGGGGTCTCGTAATTTTCCACCTGCCGCTAACAATTTAATGCGTGAAAGTGGCTGGGCCATTATGCGTGACCAACAATCAACATCAAGCGTTAGTAAATCTGAACCTGTGCAAAAAAACCAGGTCAAAGACAGTCCAGTTGAAGAGAGTAAAGAAAATATAAACACAGCACCGCAAACAAACCCCGTAGCAGTGATGAAAACCCAAATGACAGTAGATCGCCCAGTGCGTTCAGGCCAACAGGTTTATGCGGAAAACTCGGATATGACGGTATTATCACCAACCAGTGCAGGTTCTGAGATTATGGCGGACGGTTCGATCCATATTTATGGTGCATTACGTGGTCGTGTTTTAGCAGGGGCGCGGGGTAATGAATCAGCACGAATTTATTGCCAATCATTACAAGCAGAATTAATTGCAATAGCGGGGCGTTATCAACTATTGGATGAAAGTGATACAACACTAAAAGGCAAGCCTGCGATGATTCGTCTCGACGGTGAAAAGTTAGTTATAGAAGCATTGTAGTTCTTGTTTAAAAGATTAATAACTACATTATAAAAAAATAGGGAGATTTAGGTTGAGTAAAGTAATTGTAGTCACGTCGGGTAAGGGTGGTGTTGGTAAAACAACCTCAAGTGCTGCATTTGCAGCTGGTTTAGCAAGCAAAGGTCATAAAACTGCTGTTATTGATTTTGATGTGGGCTTGAGAAATCTTGATTTAATCATGGGTGTCGAGCGTCGTGTTGTTTATGACTTTGTGAATGTGATTAATGGTGAGTCAACCTTAAAGCAGGCCTTGATAAAAGATAAGCGTGTTGAAAACTTATATATTCTTCCTGCATCACAAACACGTGATAAAGATGCTTTAAACAAAGAAGGTGTTGAAAGCGTTATCAATGAACTTAAAGCCGATGGTTTTGACTATATAGTGTGTGATTCGCCAGCTGGTATTGAAAAAGGTGCGTTTATGGCACTTTACTTTGCTGATGAAGCGATTGTTGTGACAAACCCAGAAGTATCGTCGGTACGAGATTCTGATCGTATTTTGGGTATATTGCAAAGCCGTTCTAAAGTAGCAGAAGAGGGCGGCACAGTTAAAGAGCACTTGCTAATCACGCGTTATTCACCTGAACGTGTTGAAGGCGGTGATATGTTGAGCAAAGAAGACATTCAAGAAATTTTATCAATACCTTTATTAGGCGTTATTCCTGAGTCTGGCTCTGTATTACAAGCATCAAACAGCGGTAATCCGGTAATTATGGATAAAGAAAGCCAGGCTGGTCAGGCATATATGGATGTTGTATCACGCTTTTTAGGTGAAGATATTCCACTGCGTTTTGTTGAGTCTGAAGAGAAGAAAGGCTTTTTCAAAAAGCTATTCGGTTAAGGGCTAGGACTAGATAAAGGAAAATAAGACATGGGATTATTTAGTTTTTTCAAAAAAGAAAAAAAGAAAAATACGGCAAGCCTTGCAAAAGAAAGGTTACAGATACTGATTGCACATGAGCATTCAGATACATCAACGGCTGCACCTGATTATTTACCAAAACTTCAAGAAGAATTAATTGGAGTGATTCGTAAATATGTCAAAGTTGATGATAATGCAGTAAATGTGAAGCTTGAAAAAGGTGACAACTTTGATGTTCTGGAATTAAATATTACGTTACCAGAAAATAATTGACCAAATTAGTTTAAAAAGAGCAATAAAAATGCCAGCAGATAGCTGGCATTTTTATTTTAATCTAACTAAAGATTAATCAAGGTCTAACATAAGAATAGCCTTCCTCTTGAAGCTCCATAATACGAGCAACACCCGCTTTTACAGTACCTACACCTTCAGCTAATGCAGGTAGATGACCAAGCTTTTTCTTCATTTTAGTCATTGTATTCATACAAGCACTAAACTTAATATCCTGCATTGCTAGGCTCTTTACACGGTCTGCATACTGACTTTTCTTGGTTAACATTTTTAATCCAGGTCCGTAGGCAACTATTTCAATATCAACATTATCAACGCCGTAGAGCTTTTGTAAATTCACGGCATTGTTCATAGCGATTTTTTGTGTTCTTGCATCATCTGTACTTACTTGGATTACTAGTTTATGTTTTGCTCCATCAGCATTTGTGGCGGTGAAACCAAGTACTAAAAATATTGCGAGTAACGGTGTTAGTAATTTTTTCATTATAGTCATGGGTACTTCTCCTTTGGTTTTGATAGGTATGATAAGTTATTCATACAGTGAGTAGATGCATCAGCATCTAATTTTATTCCATTTTTTTTGTAAATTTATGGAATAAAAACACATTTTTAAACATCATGTATTGAGGAAGCCCTGATCAAGTCCCATAAATTCTGGCAACGCCAAGTTTCCTAATTCGATTCATTGATTTTAAGCATAGTCATTCTATGGTTCAAATCAATAACGAAGAAATTGGAAACTTGGCCAGCAGAATTTTATTGGACTTGATCAGTGTTTCCTTAAACAGTTAAAAGGAAATTTCGTTTTGTTAAAGTTACTTCGCTCCCGAAAAATAGAATCACTGCTAGGGCAACGCCGAGAACGGCTATATCGTTTAGCAAATTCTTGGTGTCATGATGAAATGCTGGCAGATGATTTGGTGCAAGATACTTTGAGTAAAGCATTAAAAAACTATCATCAGCTAGAAAACCATGAAAAAATAGATGCTTGGTTATTTCGTATTTTGCATAACACTTGGATGGATCATCTAAGGCGCTATAAACCGACTACCGATCTGGATGATATAGATCCTTTAGATGATAAATCGCCAGAAAATCACTTATCAGA
>JALSLX010000123.1 GCA_026988095.1 Thiotrichaceae bacterium | reverse complement strand
CCTTATGGCATTATTGCTGTTAGCTCAAAGAAATACCCCGATTTAAATACGTCAGGCGCTCTGGCTTTAATGGATTGGATAACATCAAATAAAGGTCAGCATTTAATTGGCCAATTTAAAATTGCAGACAACATTTTATTTACGCCAAGTGCAGCTTCTGTTGCGAAGGTGAATGTAAAAACGAACTAAAACTAGATAATATCTTGCTCCCTCCACCTAGCAGGGGGGCTATGGAGGAGTAGAAGATTCGCGCAACAAGTTAACAATTTTCATAACCCTCATCCCAGCCCTCTTCCCTACTTAGGGGAGAGGGGCTAAAAACAGAATACTGAAATATGGAATCACTAACAACCACAATTCTAGAAGCACTCACCCTATTATTTAGCGGTGATACCGAGCTGTGGACTATTATTGGCATCTCTTTTCGTATATCCACTACTGCAATCATAATTGCGATGATTCCTGCGGTGTTTATCGGTTTTGTTTTAGCCTATGCAGACTTCCCTGGTAGGCGCTTATTAATTTCTATTTCCAATACCTTGTTAGCTGTCCCTGCTGTTGTTGTTGGTTTAACCCTTTATATTGTTCTATCTCGCCAAGGCCCTTTAGGAGAATGGAAATTACTTTTTAGCCAAACAGCCATGGTGATTGGTCAAGTTGCCTTGAGTTTTCCTATTTTAGTGGCGATGAGTCATTCAGCATTTCAATCGGTTGAAATACGGGCATGGGATACCGCAAGAACGCTAGGAAGAAACCCATTAAGTGCCTTTTTTATTATTATGAAAGAAGTTCGTTTTGGCTTACTCGGCGCATTGTTCGCAGGTTATGGACGCATAATCGCCGAGGTTGGTGCTTCTATGATGCTTGGTGGAAATATTTTAAACAGTACGAGAAATATCCCCACCGCAATAGCCATGGAAACCAGCAAAGGTGAATTTGCACAAGGCATCGCCCTTGGGATTATTCTTGTTTCAATGGCCTTTATTTTGACAATGAGTTTGCAATATATGCAAGGTAAAGGAAGCATTCGTACATGACTGATAAAATCCTTACCCATATCCAATTTAGCAATATAAATAAGTATTACACCAAGAAACATCTTGGAATCTTTACGGATAGAAAAAACTCAAAAGCCATACTAGACAGTGCTGAAATTGAACTCAAAGGTGGAGAGTGTGTTCTACTGACGGGTCAAAATGGTTCAGGTAAGTCAACGTTATTGCGTATTCTTGCAGGTATGCTCAAGCCCGATTCTGCCACCGTAACCACGGGCTTTGAATCGCTCTCATGGAGAAAGGCGAATAAACTTATACGCCGACAAATCATGTACTTATATCAAGAACCCTATATGTTTGATGGTAGCGTGACACGTAATTTAAAATACGCACTTAATGACAAGCAACTTGGTTCAAAATCAAACGATCAAATCTCACAAGCCTTAAAATGGGCTAACTTAGAACACCGAGCAGAAACATCCGCTAAATGTTTATCAGGTGGAGAAAGACAACGCGTCGCTTTAGCCCAAGCATGGCTGAAACAACCCAGCATTTTGCTATTAGACGAACCAACCGCCAATATGGACGAAGAATCTCGTCGATCAACCGAAGAATTATTACGCAGATTTAAAGACAGCGGGACAGCATTACTTATCGCCAGTCATGATGTTAATCACTTTAGCCAAACCATGGACAAACGCTTATTACTTGATAAAGGAAAAATCTGCGAAATGACAAATCAAGTCACCTCAGCGCATGATAATGTTTCACTCTTCCCAAGCACGAGCAACAAACTAAAAGCATGAGTATCGATAAAAAAAATATCACAGCAGTCATTCTTGCTGGCGGAAAAGGTCGCCGCCTTGAAGGACAAGATAAAGGTCTTGTGATTTACAAGAACAAACCCTTAATTCAGCACGTGATTGAACGCATTCAACAGCAGGTTGGTGATATTGTAATTAATGCTAACCGCAATCAAGAAACCTATGCCGACTATGGCTACACGATTATTAGTGATGAAATGAATGGCTTTCAAGGGCCTCTAGCTGGTTTTGCGACTGCCATGAAAACCGTCAACACAGATTACATCGTAACGCTACCTTGCGATGGGCCATCGTTACCGCTTGATCTTGTCTCACGTATGATCGCTAAACTTAATACTTTGAACGATGTTTCTAACTGTATTGCCGTTGCTCATGATGGTGAATGGCTACAACCTGTTCATGCGCTCATCCCCGTTGCATTAATTGATAGCTTAGAAACCTTCTTAGCCAAAGGTGATCGTAAAATTGACCTTTGGTATGCCCAACACGAACTTGTTAAGGTCGATTTCTCAGATCAAACCGATGCATTTTTCAATATAAACAAAAAAGAACAATTAGGTTAAATATCAATAGATGATTAAATCCCCAGTCCCTTTACTTGGTTTTGCTGCCTACAGTGGCACGGGTAAAACCACCCTACTCTGCAAAATTATACCTTTGCTTAAAAATAAAGGTATTCGCATTGGCGTGGTTAAACACGCACACCACAACATTGATATTGACCACCCCAAAAAAGATAGCTACGAGCTACGCCAATCAGGCGCAACTAAAATAGTTGTTGCATCACGCAAGCGCACCGCAATTATTATCGAACACCCAGATAATGAAGAAGAGCCAACCTTAGAAGGTGCATTGAAAAATATTCACACGAAAGGCTTAGATTTAATCTTAGTAGAAGGTTTTAAGCTCGCCGACTTACCCAAAATTGAGCTACATCGTAAAGCCTTGGATAAACCCTATATTTATCCTAATGATAATAATATTATTGCCATAGCACTTGATCATTCTATACACCCGACACACCCGATAGAAGATCAAGAAACACCTCTGCAACTTGATTTGAACAATCCCCAGCAGATTGTAGATTTTATTGAGAAGACTTTATTGAAACAGGCATAATCACATCAATATGAAAATGAAAACTTTACACGAAGTGCAATAATGACCCAAAAAAGACAAACCAGCTGTGCCGATGCGTTTGAGGCTGATGCCATCAGTGTTAATAAAGCGCGAGAAATCATCACCCAAAAGATCACCCCAATCAAAAAATCAGAAAATCTTGATTTGCGCAGTTGCCTAGGTCGTTATTTAGCAGAAGATATTTACTCCCCCATTAATGTCCCTTCACACACCAATTCAGCGATGGATGGTTATGCAATAGCAAGCGAAGACTTGCCGACACAACCATCACAAAGCTATACAATGTGTGGAACAGCTTACGCAGGAAGACCATCAACCAACACACACAAAACGGGGCATGTTACACGCATCATGACAGGCGCAGTAATGCCCAAAGGCACTGATACCATCATCATGCAAGAGCAAGTAGAAATCATTGATGATAAAAATGTACTTATAAAACCCGAACATAAAAAAGGGCAAAATGTACGCCAAGTCGGTGAAGATATTGCTAAGGACTGCCTAGTCTTACCCAAAGGAAGACAAATCACACCTGCTGATTTAGGCATCTTATCCTCATTGGGGTTGGGTGAATTAGAGGTCACATTACGCCCACGTGTTGCTTTCTTCTCAACAGGTGATGAATTACGCTCCGTTGGCGAATCATTAAAAGAAGGCGAAATCTACGACAGCAATCGCTACACCTTATTTGGCATGTTAAAACAACTCGATGTAGATATCACCGATATGGGCGTAATACGAGACACGCAAGAAGCCATTCACGATGCTTTTATAAAAGCCTCTAAAATTGCAGATATTGTCATCACATCA
Organism: Thiotrichaceae bacterium; assembly: GCA_026988095.1. Taxonomy (GTDB): domain Bacteria; phylum Pseudomonadota; class Gammaproteobacteria; order Thiotrichales; family Thiotrichaceae; genus Cocleimonas. Next base: position 5,531 of record JALSLX010000123.1, on the reverse strand, counting down.
GGAGGCGTATCGGTAGGTGATGCTGACTATATAAAACCCACACTAAAAGCACTCGGCGATACCTATTTCTGGAAAGTAGGCATGAAACCTGGGCGACCTTTAACCTTTGGTAAAGTTAATGATTCATGGTTTTTTGGTTTACCTGGCAACCCTGTAGCGGTTATGGTCACCTTTATGCAATTTTTAGAACCTGCAATTCACTATCTTTCAAGTGGCACCATAAAATCCCCCATAACCTTACAAGCTATCTCAACGGATAAAATAAGGAAACGAGCAGGACGAACAGAATTTCAACGCGGAATATTTGAACAAACAGCCGATGGAACATTAGCCGTGAAAAGAACAGGAAAACAAGGCTCAGGCATACTCACATCAATGAGCGTGGCTAACTGCTTTATTGTGCTCTCAGAGCATTCAGAGGGTGTAGAAAAGGGTGATATAGTAACAGTACAGCCATTTTCTGGCGCTATTTAAGAAAATAGCTATTTACAGCAGTCATAAAACCCTATATTCATAACCCGCCCCCCTTCTTTTTCGCTGTTTTGTACAACAGAAAGAAGGTTAGATCAAAGTGAAATGAATCTCTTACAGTTATCTATCAACCTCAGGTGTCACTACTGAATACTCAAATTAGTAAAGAACATAATCCAAAAACCAAAAAAACCTATAGAAGTTAATCTATAGGCTTTAAAATATGGTGGGCCGTGAGCGATTCGAACGCTCGACCAATTGATTAAAAGTCAACTGCTCTACCGGCTGAGCTAACGGCCCTTTTCTGCTTGAAGAACGATCATCTAATCGATGGTCTCATTCAAGAGAGGCGGTAGTATACACTACCGCTATTCCCATTCAAGCGGTTTTATTAGGTTTTTTGAAATTAAACCTTATCTAATTTTCTCATTCCATTTGGTAGTAGCTTCATGTCTGCAAGACTGGCTACTAATGCCTTTGCAAAGCTTGCTTCTTCTTCATAGACCATTTGATAATATTGGATTTTCATGGTCAGTGCGCTACCGAAGACTATAGCGAAGAATGTGATGAAAGAACCCATCGCCAAGGTTGATGCACCTGTAACAGCTTGGCCGATGGTACAACCCATTGCGAGTACGCCACCGATACCCATTAATAATCCGCCGATGATATGCGTAAAGAAGTCTTTCCAGCTTGCAAACCACTCTATTCTAAACTTTCTAAATAGCACTGAGTATATAAAAGAACCTGCAACTACACCAAACCCTGCTACCAAAGCAAAAGTCAGCATGCTTTTATCAAAACCTAATTCTATCCAGCGTAATAAATGACCTGATGGCTGTACGAAAGTAAAAGATTGAGCACCAATTGCAAAGGGTCTTTCATCCATCATCTCTGCTTCTTCTAATAGGTTTTGCCCTAACTCACCTGTTGTTACCCACCATGCCGCAATCACGACAGCGGCAACAACGAAGCCGCCCAATACATTATCAAAGTTACCTCTAAAATCAGAGGATAAGAATGCCCATAAAACCAATAAGCTCCCTAATACTGCTGCAACTATTGTTGTTGTTGTTTGAGGGTCACTACCAGCGGCGTAAGCAATCACGCTACCTAAACCTTGGTTTTCTACACCCATTGCAGAAAGGTCAACAAATGCTGGCTCCATCCATGAAAGAAAGGCGGTGTAGCTAAAGTTAGTAAATATCATTAGATAAGCCATAACGCCTATCGCGAGCAACACAAACAATGACTTAATATTTCCCGCGCCTAAACGAACAAGTGTTTTGTTTCCGCAACCAGAACCAAACGTCATGCCAATACCAAATAAAATACCCCCTAAGATATTTCGTGGCCATGCAAAGTTAGCTGTTAAGTAAGGTGGGTTTGCTGTGTCGTTACTCGCAATTAATGATGTGTCTGTTAAACCCATAATCGACATACCCATTACACCCAAGATAGCCAAGCCCATAGCGAAGACCCAAGCGCGCATACGCCCTGTATCGCCTATATTGACTAAATCAGATACTGCACCCATGGTACAAAAGTTTGTTTTATTAGCGAATATGCCTAAAATCACTGCCAGACCGAATGCCCATAGTAATATCGTTGTTGTAATTTCCATTATCTCCTCCTAATTAGATAAATGCGGAGCGTATCATAGCAAAACTAAAGATAAACGGTATAAAACCTGACATTAGCTGTCAGTTTTACTCTTAAGAAAGTCATAAAGTGACATTTTTAGGCTGACAAAAAATGTTTTGAAATGATAATAAAAACCAATGTGAAACAAGTAAAGTTATAATTATCAACATCTTATGAGTTTTTATAAAAAGTTGGCACGCCATCTGCTTTAATACCAGCGAACACATTGTTCACGCTGTTAAGTTTTTGTTAATAACAATTTTAATATAATGATTGTGCTAACTAAAAAAAGCAAAGCAGTAACAATTTAATTAATCATAAAAATAATCTTTGGAGATTTAAAATGAAAAAGCAACTACAAAAAGGTTTTACACTAATCGAATTAATGATCGTTGTAGCGATTATCGGTATCTTAGCATCTATCGCACTTCCTGCTTATCAGGATTACATTACAAAAGCTAAATGGGCTGGAGTTTTAGCAGAATCTACACCTGTTAAGCAAGCAATTGGACAGTGCTTACAAGACAATGCTAATATGGGCGACAGATGTGCCACTATTGGTGCTGGTGGCCCTGCAAATATTGACTTAGCTGACTACGGTCTTGCTGCTATCCCTCAGCCAGCAAATACTGGTGAGTCAACACCTCTTACGATTGCAGGCACTGTAAATGCTGGACCTGCGACTGCTGGTATAGTTGCGGTAACAATTACTGCAAATGCAAATATTTCGCAAACGCCTTCAACTCCTGACACTTTAATCATGACAAGTGGTCTTGATGCTAGTGGTACTAGATTGGTATGGACAAATACTGGCACTGTTCCAAATAAGTTTGTTAAATAAAATAACTTTATAACAAAACAAAAAAGCCCAGCCCTGCTGGGCTTTTTTGTAAGTGAATTTAATAGAACTATAAGGAAACTAACTAATGAATAAGCAAATCCAAAAAGGCTTCACACTTATCGAATTGATGATAGTTGTGGCCATTATTGGCATCCTCGCATCTATTGCAATTCCTGCTTATCAGGATTATATTACCAAAGCTAAATGGGCAGGCATTGTATTGGAGCTTTCACCAGTGCGAACATCTATTTCTAATTGCTTACAAGATAACGCTAGCATGGGCGACAGATGTGCCACTATTGGTGCTGGAGGTCCTGCTAATATTGACTTAGCTGATTATGGTCTAGCTGCTATTCCTCAGCCATCAAATACAGGAGAGACAACACCTCTTACGATTGCAGGCACTGTAAATGCTGGACCTGCGACTGCTGGTATAGTTGCTGTAACAGTTACCGCAAATGCAAATATTTCACAAACACCTTCATCTCCTGACACTTTAATTATGACAAGTGGTTTTGATGCTAGTGGCACTAGATTAATATGGACAAATACTGGCAGTGTTCCAAATAAATTTATTAGGTAATAAAGCTTCAGCTGGGCATTTTTTATAAATATTTAACACATTAATTCTGTCCTCTATTTAACATATCCGTGAAAACGGAGGAAACTCACGAACATCCATAATTATACCCTCTACAACTAAGCCATTCTTCATTGATTCATCCCCTGTTAAGTGCAAAACCTCTATAATCCCCCCTCATCATAAAAACAAAAACGGCTAGTCATGTTTAAACATAAATTAAAAGCATCTTTAATACATCTTTTACTTAGCGCGGTTATCATCAGCGCATTAATCTCTCTCATGCTTCTTTTTTGGTTTCCTACTTCTTTTTTGGGAGTAACTGACTTTAAAGACATTGCATTAATATTAATTGCCATTGATCTCGTATTAGGCCCATTACTCACATTCGTAGTCTTTAACCCTACCAAGAAAAGCCTTAAATTTGATTTGTCCGTTATTGTTACCATTCAAATAATTGGATTAAGTTACGGGCTTTATATGCTTTATTTAACACACCCTGTTTATGTGACTTATTATGAAAAAGTTTTCACTGTTATTACTGCCAAACATGCAACACCGGAGAAATCCAAACTAAGTCATTATAATATTTCTAAATTTTCATCACCAACGATGGCTTATATGGCTTACGATGAAAGTACCAACAATAAGTTATTTAATGAAATGCTAGATGGTGAAGGTGAAATTGAAGCACGTGTTGATTATTATCAACCTTACGAGAACCATTTAGATGAAATCTTAGCCAATAGCCTAGATACTGATAAGATTTTTTCAGAGAATGATATGTCGGATGCCAGTAGAGAATTTTTAGAAAAGAACATTGATATTGACACATTTGCTTTTCTACCTCTAGCTAACGGCTCTAGCGCCAATGGCATTATTGTGCTTGATAGAGCAACAGGAAAGCCTGTGGATCTTATTAAAACGAGTCCTTGGAAATATGTTAAAAAATAATTGGCAGATTGACGCTGATGTAATAAACCCAACAAAACTCAACCATCGTGTTGGATTGCATACCTTAACAAGCCCACACAATCGTCCGAAAATCTATTTATAATCATGTCCAGCTAATACTACCTTTCATCCGTAGACACTAAGCTCTCTTGTGCAGAAATACTACTCTGCACGAATGCGAACTAAAATTGCCCTACGAAACCTTTATATTAGCCAAGCAGTAATTTTTATATTTTTGATTTTTGCTTACTATACTTGGTTTCCTCACTCATTCTCAAAACTAGGGGGCTTTAATAAAACAGCCTTTATGCTAGTTTTTGCAGATCTAATTCTTGGACCTCTGCTTGTTTTTATCGTTTTTAAAGAAGGGAAGAAATATCTTAAATTTGATATTAATGTATTGCTCAGCATACAAATAGGCGCATTTCTTTTTGGTGCATACTCACTTTACCTAAAACATCCCTCCTATGCTGTTTTTAGCGATAACCGATTTGTATTGGTAAATGTTAGCCAGCTGCATCCTCAAGAGCCTTTTTATAAGCAATTAAAAAATTCTTTTTTTTCCTCCCCAAAGCTTGTCGTTGCAAACATCCCTAGCGATGATATGAAGAGGGAACAACTTATGTTCAATATAATAATCAATGGCGCGCCAGACCTTAATAAGCGCCCTGAGTATTTCAAACCTTTAAAACAACAGAATTTCAAAACATTGTTATCTAAAAGCATTCCCAGTGATCTACTTTTACAGAGTGATACAAATAAAGAAAAGTTTGCAACGTTTTATGCACAGCATGGCGGGGAGTTTAGTGATTACGCTTATTTCCCTTTATCGGGCAATAATAAAAAGAATGTTATTTGGGTTTTTGATCGCCAAATATTTAAACCCATTGGGATTATTGATACTGACCCTTGGGTTCTTGCTAAAAAATAGACTCCAAGCTATCGGGTGTAACACGTAGATAACAAGCTTTATCTCGCCAGTCACTCAGTACAATCCTTTTCACCTGCTTGCCATCAATTTTAAGCTTATGTGTTGCTGGT
>JALSLX010000122.1 GCA_026988095.1 Thiotrichaceae bacterium | reverse complement strand
TTTTTGATGATTTGTGTGAATTATCAATACAAATCATCGAAAAACAGGGGGGGTGGTATAGCTATAATAGGGTTTAAGGCTGTTTTTGGGATTTTTTAGCGACATTATTACGAATGTAGATAGGTTGTGCATCTTCTGGGGTGACTATTTTTCCTTTTTGGAAAAGTATTTTTGCTAGTTTTGCGATTTCAGATGCCATAGGTGCGAGGTTTTTTAGATGAGTAATATTTTTAGGGTTATTTTCTTGAAATAGCTCTTCTTCATAAGCATCCCAACCTGCTCCGATACTGATTACTGGGTTGTCACCTAGTTCTTTAGTTGTTTTTTGTAAGCTTTCTAGCATTTCTTCGGGTTTACTGACTTGCTCTTTGATCAATGATTCTATTTTACCCTCACTATATTTAAACAGACCCCAGTATACTTCGCCCATTCTGGCATCGAGTGCTGTAGCGATAATTTCACTTTGATATTCTTTGCCTTTTGCCTTCATTTCACCGATGGCTCGAAGTGCTAAAGCCGCTAAGGTTGATACGGGCACTACAGGTTTATCCACTGATAAGGCAATACCTTGGGCAACACCTGCGGCTATTCTTAAACCTGTGAATGCGCCTGGCCCGCGTCCGAATGCAATTGCGTCTACGTCTTTTAATTCTAGTTTTGCTTCTGCTAATACTTTATCTAACATTGATAGTATTTTTTTTGCGTGTTGTCTTGGTGCGAGTTCTATTTGTTCGACTATTTTTTGATCTAGGCTGTCATCACTAATAAGTAACGCGGCTGAGCAGGCTTCGCTGGCTGTTTCGATAGCTAGTATTTTCATTTTTTGTCTGCCTTTTTACTGTCCTTTTTACTCTTTATTTTTTTGTCAGTTTTGCCACTGTTCTTATCTGTATCTGTATTCTTATTATTTTTTAAGATTTCGAAAAAGCGTTCTACGACTTCTTGTTTACTGGTTCTAGGTACTCTTGGTAGGCTATTTAGAAAGGTTGTTCCGTAGGATTTAGTGCGCAAGCGTGGGTCACATATTACCAGTACGCCCTTGTCGTTATCATCACGAATCAGTCGCCCGACCCCTTGTTTTAGTGCGATTACTGCTTGTGGTAATTGGTATTCACCAAAGGGGTTTCCGCCACTTTCGCGGATTGATTTTATACGCGCTTCTAAAACAGGATCACCTGGGGATGCAAACGGAAGCTTATCAATAATAACGCAACTTAATGCTTCTCCTCGCACATCGACACCTTCCCAAAAACTAGATGTGCCTAGTAATACGGCATTACCTAATTTACGGAATTTTTTTATCATATCTGCTTGAGAGGTTTCGCCTTGTACTAAAATCGGATAATCGATCTGATCTTTTAGGAGAGCTGCCGCTTCATTTAAGGCGCGGTAGCTGGTAAACAACATAAATGTACGACCTTCGCAGGCATTAATCACGGGGATGGATGCTTCTACCACCGCGGGTACGAAGTCTACATTCTGTGGTTCAGGAATGTTTGGCGGTGCATAAAGTAATGCGTTATGCCAGTAATCAAAAGGGCTATCAAGTAATAACTCTGCAGGAGATTCCATGCCGATGCGGCGGGTAAAATGATCAAATGATTTCCCTACCGCTAGCGTTGCTGAGGTTAAAACCCATGCACAAGACCAACTTTCTAAGTGTTTTTTAAAGGTGTCGGCGATGTCTAACGGTGTTGAAACTAGGGAGAATGAGCGTGTGTAAGTTTCGTACCATTGCACCGTACCCGCTTTTGGATTATTAAGGTTTTTTAGGCGTTGGTTTTGTAGTTGGATTCGCTCATAACAGGACTCTAGCCCTTTGCTACGCTCTGCTGCAACCAATAACTGATCTTGCAGATCATTGAGTATTTCGCCTAAGTTTGCGATTTCTTTTTCAATGGCAGGTTTTGATTTTATTTTGTACCACGGTTCGCGCAGACCTGGTTTATCCATCGCTAGGCGTAAATCCATTACGCATTTTTCTAGCAAACTTAAACTATCTCGTAGCTCTGGCATATCGCCTGCGTTGGCCAAGGCTTCTGCCAGAGTGTCACGGGCAAATTCTAATAATTGGCGACTACTTAATGTGTCACTAAAAAAGGTGGAGGCTATTTCTGGAAGTTGATGTGCTTCATCTAAAATCACTGCATTTGCACTGGGGAGTAGCTCGCCAAAGCCCTCTTCTTTTAGTGCTAAATCAGCAAAAAAGAGATGATGATTCACGACAACAACGTCAGCTTCTTGTGCTTCACGTCTAGCTTTTACGACAAAGCAAGACTCATAATCAGGGCAATCAGAGCCTAAACAGTTTTCTGCTGTCGAGGTGGCGTGTTGCCAAATTTCTGCATCACGCGGGACGCTACTCAACTCGGCTATATCACCGGCATAGGTCATCACTTGCCAATCGGCTATGCGTTGTAAATGTGTGAGCGAACGCCTGTCATCAAAACGCCCTTCTGTTTGGGCGCGGTGTAAACGATAGGTGCAAAGGTAGTTAGCACGACCTTTTAGCAAAGCTGTTTTTGTATCTGTTTTTAGTGCTTTTTTTACCAGCGGTAAGTCTTTTGAAAAGAGCTGATCTTGCAGGGTTTTTGTCCCTGTTGATATGATTACGCGCCCACCTGATGCTATCGCGGGGACTAAATAGGCAAAGGTTTTACCAACACCCGTGCCCGCTTCGATGACTGCTGCTGAATTATTATTGAGCGCATCACCCACTGCAAAGAGCATGGCTTGTTGTTGCTCACGCACTTGAAAACCTGAGATAGAGGCTGCTAGTGGCCCATCTTTACCCAGTAGATTTTTCCAGTCTTGTTCCGTTTTTGGTTTTTTAAACGGCTTTAATTGTGAATCTTTGCTCAAGGATTAACCTTAAAGTAATCTAAAGCTTCTTTAATGGCGATGGCATCATCTGATTTTTCGCCTGCTTTTTGGATTAATTTCCAGTTTTGAGCTATTAGATCTTCATCTGCCTGACTGTTACCAGAGTAACGAATCGACTTTTTTGCCATGGCGATTGCTTGCTGATGGTTTGCTTGATCATATTGCGCTTTTGCCAATAAATGCCAAATGCTAGGATTTTGAGATTCTATTCTCAAACCTCGTTCTAGTTTACTAATGGCTAACTGTGTTTTACCCACAGCCAAATCAGCTCGTGCACGTAACATAAGTGACTTTACTGCTGGCGATGCTTTAGTGGCGATACTTGTTGTAGGTTTTGAATTTTCCACCAATGAACCTGTTGAGTTCAAAGCGCTATTACCCTCAGGAATTGAGGCATAAGGATCAATATCAATTGAATTTTGGACGTTGGTGGATATTTCTTGTTGTTGATTTTCACGATTAATAGCTTCCACTTCTGTTTGGCTTATTACCGTTGAGGTAGAGCTAGTTATTGAGTATTTTTTTACCCGTGGCTTGTAGGGCTTTACTACTTTTCTAGGGGCTGCTCTTGGGCGTACAACGGGTTGTTGTATCTCAGGTATTTTGGTCGCAGAACGAGCACTAGGTGGCACATAACCATCCCTTAAATATTCACCAGAACAGCCACTTAAAACTAGAGCCAAGACGACAAATAACATCAAAAGGCTTTTCTTCATTGATTGGCTTTTTATTACATTTACATTCATATTCATTACGCTCCTCTTGCCTACCCTACTCTTATTTATCTTTTTACCTTCTCATCAACTTATCAATCCAATCACCGGTGTCACGTTCTACCTTTGGTTGAGCCTGTGTTTTAGGTGCTGACGTTGGGGATGTGGTTGTTTGGTTAAGGCGTTTATTGCCATTCCAAATAGTTGCTGCTTTTGCGGCAGGTTCTGTCGTCGACAATAAAGAGTCATTTGGATTAGTAAATGAGCTACCATCACTCCATGTTGGTGTTCCTGCTTCTATAAACATTTCTGGAGGTGGGCATTCGTATATTTCATTGGGTTCGGTACCATCTACAAAGGGTAACACCTCTCCTTCTCCACAAGATGAATTGTGCAATAAACCTGTCATCTTATTTATCTTAAAATACTTTACATTTCTGGGGCGTTTTGGTTTAAAAGGTTTTGTAGGGACAAGTTTCATTAAATCACCCCAAACACGTAAAGCACCTGCTGAGCCTGTGAACCCTGTGGGTTTATTATCATCGCGTCCTACCCAAACAGAAACCACGTGTTGACCTGTAAAACCTGCAAACCAACTATCCACATTTTTATTGGTTGTTCCTGTTTTACCTGCTGCATTTTTCCATGCGGGCAAGGTGCGTTTTAGGTACTGTGCTGTTCCTTCTTTGGTGATTTTATTCATCGCGTGGGTTAGTAAATATACCGACTCTTCGCTAACCACTTGCTTTACTTGCAATGGATAGCGTTTTAGTGACTTGCCATACGAATCCATTACGCTACGAATAGCTGTTAATGGCGTGTATGTCCCACCTGCGGCGATTGTTTGATAAATCTGCTGAACTTCCATCGGAGTTAACTCCAACGCCCCTAAAAGTAGCGATGGGTTAGGCTGTATCTCTCTTTTTAAACCTAATGCTTGTAATTCTTGGATAACTTTATCAATGCCCAATGTAATACCAATCCGAACCGTTGGGGTATTGTAGGAATGCACTAAAGCTTGTTCAAAAGACACCATGCCTTGATCTTTACCGCTGTAATTTTTTGGTTCCCATATTTTTGTTTTTGAGAGCCTCACCGTTACAGGCCCACCATCTATTGGCGTTGCTAAATTATATTCTTGGGATTCTAAAGCAGCCAAGTAAACCACGGGTTTAATCAGTGAGCCTATTTGTCTGGATGCACTCAACGCACGATTGTAACCGGCAAAGCGTGCATCACGCCCACCTACAACTGCTAGAATTTCTGCACCTTGTACACTGCTAACAACCAACGCGCCATTTAGCTTATCTTTTTTCATGCGACTAGAGTTTTCTAGCTTTTTAATGCGTTTATTTAAGACTTCTTCTGCCTGAATTTGAATAACAGGATCCATCGCTGTAAAAATCAATAAGCCTTCTGAACGAAGATCCTCTTCGTTATAATCACGTTTTAATTGTTTACGCACTAATTCCAAATACGAAGGAAAAGGGCTAACACTTGGGGGCGCTTTAATGGTGACACCTAAAGGCTGTGATTTTAGTTTAGTGATTGTCTTTGGATCAAGAACGCCTTCCCTTGCCATAATATCTATTACTAAATTTCGACGTTTTAATGCTCGCTTTGGAAAGCGACGAGGGTTGTAATAAGAAGCGCCTTTAGTGACACCAATCAGTAAAGCAATTTGCTCTGGCTTCAATTCTTTAATCGGTTTATTAAAATAATATTGTGATGCTAAACCAAAGCCATGTACAGAACGTTGTTTGTTTTGCCCTAGAAAAATCTCATTCATATAGGCTTCGAGAATTTCTTCTTTACTGTAATGTACTTCTAATAACATCGCCATAATCGCTTCATTTGCTTTGCGTTTATAACTTTGTTCATTGGTCAAAAAGAAGTTTTTAACCAATTGCTGAGTAAGTGTACTACCGCCCTGCACTTTTCGTCCTGCTTTTGCATTTGCGACCACTGCACGCGCGATAGATTTTGGATTTACACCAAAATGATCGTAATAGGTTCTATCTTCAACAGCAACCAAGCCTTTTACCAATAATGGAGAAACATCATCAAGCTTTACCAATACTCTGTCTTCATTATGGTGTGGGTAAAAATTGCCAATTAATACGGGTTCTAAACGCATTAGGGTGAGTGGTTCACTGCTTTCGGTATTTTCTAAGCTGATAACTTTATCTTTTTTAATTTTTATTAGGATGCGTCGTGATATTTCTTGATCTTCTGCAAACTTAAA
>JALSLX010000121.1 GCA_026988095.1 Thiotrichaceae bacterium | reverse complement strand
GCTAGATCATTAGGCTGCTTCATAATTCGCCCCTTGATCTATTGTGGTAACAAACTTGATGCTGGTGTGTTTTTCATTACTGTCCTGTCCACTATAGTCATCTTTGTTAAAATCGTAGCCTGCAAGTTCCGCACAAATCGCGGCAACTTCATCTGTTGCTTGTGGTTTTGCCAATTCTCTCGCCCTAATACTCATTTCAATTAATTTATCACGGTTGCCGCAAAGCTCACTCAATAACTCAGAAAGTGACTCTTTGGTTAGCTCGCTTTGTGGCGCTAAAATTGCTGCACCTTGTTCACTTAAATACTTTGCGTTTGCTGTTTGATGATCATCTACTGCCCATGGATAAGGTACTAAAACAGACGCTAAACCAGCCGCCGATAGCTCCGCAATTGTCAGAGCGCCAGAACGACAAATCACTAAGTCCGCCCATTCATAAGCTTCTGCCATGTCTTCTATAAATGGCGTGATTTCTGCTTCAACACCCATTTTTTCGTAGATGCGTGTGGTTGCTTCATCTTTATTTTTACCCGCCTGATGACGAACAAGAGGACGCTTATCCAAAGCAAGTTCACCTAATGCCATTGGCACAACTTCATTCAATGCTTGTGCGCCTAAACTTCCGCCAAAAATTAATACATGTACGTGCCCCCAACGATCACCTAAACGCTGACGGGGGTTTTGCATACTTGCAATATCTTTGCGCACAGGGTTGCCAATACCTATCGTATTTTTACGGTCTTCAAATGTTCCTGGAAATCCTTCTAAGATTTTTTTGCTAAAGCCACTGAGTAACTTATTTGTTAAACCTGGGATAGCATTTTGCTCATGAATTACTACAGGTGTGCCCGTTAATGATGCCACTAATCCACCTGGACCTGCGACGAAACCACCCATTCCCAAAACGGCAGATGGACGAACTTTTCGCATGATCATAAGTGACTGAAACAGTGCTTTAACTAATTGCACAGGTGCCGCTAATAACTTTAATAAACCTTTTCCGCGTAGACCACTCACCGATAGGTAAACCATATCAATATCTGCTTCAGGAATTACTCGAGCCTCTAAACCATTGGGGGTTCCCATCCAAATCACAGGAATACCCTGCTCTTGTAAAGCTCTTGCTACCGCTAAGCCAGGGTAAACGTGTCCACCTGTTCCGCCAGCTGTTATCAAAATAGGACCAAGTGCTTTTTGCTGATGGTTTACAACATTATCTTGCATAGCTTGCTCCCCTTGCATTACGTGTCTTTCTTGCCATTTTCTGTTTTTGTTTATTCGCTTCTTTTTCACTTACACCAAATCGTGATATTTGCGTATCTCGGTGTACTCTCATGAGCAGGGCAACAGCTATCAAAGTAATCAATAAACTACTGCCACCGTAGCTAATTAGAGGCAAGGTCAAACCTTTAGGTGGCAGTATTGCTAAGTTTACGCCGATGTGAAATAACACTTGAAAGCCAATCCAAAAGCCAATGCCATACGCTAAGTACGCGGCATAATGCAACTTTGCTTTATCCGCTCTAAAGCCTATGATAAATGCTCGTTGTACTAACCAAGCATATAAAAATAGAGTAAATACGATACCGACAAAACCAAATTCTTCTGCCAATACCGCAAAAATAAAGTCGTTATGCGCTTCTGGTAGATAAAAAAGTTTTTGAATACTTGCACCCAAACCTGCACCAAACCAACCCCCGTCACCCACAGCCATTAATGCATGAACGGTTTGATACGCCTTACCTGATGCATAGGCCCAAGGGTCAAGAAATGCCATTACGCGTTGACCACGATAACCCATCATCACCAATGGAATCATTATTGAGACAGCGCCTAAAAATAGGAAAATCAAACGAGAAAATTTAACCCCACCTAAAAACAGCAAGGCGATACCTGTTGCTGTGATAACAACAACAGAGCCAAAGTCTGGTTCTAACATAAGCAAACCATCCGTTACACCCAAAACAACTAAAGGCACAAGCAGTGGCTTATATGACGGAGATTGTGATAAACCTTTACCATGACGAACCATATAACCTGATAGGTACATGATCATTATTAGTTTTGCCAGCTCAGAAACCTGCAATGAAACTGGACCAAGATTAATCCAACGATGACTGCCATTTACCTCTTTACCAATTACTGGCAACAGTACAACCACAAGCAATAACAAGACTACTGGCAATAGTTTTGCACCAAAATTCTGCCAAAAAGAGGTTTTAATCTTATAAGTTAAATAACCAGCGACTAAACCCAATACCAAGAAAAACAATTGACGATTAAAGAAGTGATAAATATTTCCATAGGTTCTTTCAGCCACTGCAATTGAGGCCGACATCATAATCACCAAGCCTAAACCCAGTAACATAACCACGCTAACCAATAAACCTCTATCAACATAAAGCTGCCAAGATGGATTGAAGTCTTCACATATTTTTTTAATCACTAGCGACCTCCTTTTCCAAACTTGAAACGGCATTCATAAAGACTTCGCCACGTACCATATAATTATCAAACATATCGAAACTTGCACAGGCTGGTGACAGCAACACATTTATTTGCCCAGACTCATCTGATCCTTCAGATAACTCATAAGCTACTTTTACAGCTTCGCTCATGCTATCCACAAATACTACGGGAACAGCATCAGTAATGATTTTTGCGATTATTTTCGCGTCTTCACCCATTAGAACAACCGCTAACGCCTTCTCTTTGATAGCTTGCTGAAGAGGCAAAAAATCCGCGCCCTTACCTTGTCCGCCGGCAATCAAAACAGTTTTACCAGGTAGACCAGAGAGCGCGGCAAGCGTAGCCCCTACGTTTGTTCCTTTTGAATCGTTGTACCAATTTACATCTTTAATATTTGCAAGCCATTGCGTACGATGCTCTGTGCCTGAAAATTCTTTTAAAACCTCTAACATTGCAGGCATTTTAAAACCTGCAACTTCGCCTAACGCTAATACCGCAAGTGCATTCGATATATTGTGACGACCAGGTAATTTTATTTCATCAGCTGCCAATAAAGCTTTACTGCCTTTTGCCAACCACTCTTTACCTGATACTGTAATTAGCCCATATTGCCCAGCGTCTGGTTTATCTAAACCAAAGCTGACTATTGTGTTATAGCCTTTTGCTTCATTTGCAAAACGCATAGAATATGCATCATCACGATTAGCAATGACCGTTTTACAGTTTTTGTAAATAGCCGCTTTAGACTGAGCATACTTTTCAATATCATTATCGTAGCGATCAAGATGATCCTCTGATACATTAAGCACAACTGCAGATAATGTTTTAAGCGATGGAGATGTTTCTAGTTGATAACTCGACAACTCTAAAATAAATAATTCCGTGTCACTTTCAAGTAATAAGTCCAAGGCTGGCGTTCCAACATTACCGCCTGTAGCTACTGTTACACCTGATTTTTTCGCCATTAAATCTAAAAGCAATGTAACCGTAGTTTTTCCATTTGAACCAGTGATTGCAATAATCGGTTTTGTTTGCCCAATTTCACGTGAAAATAATTCAATATCACCGATAATTTCAGCACCAGATTGTTTAGCCTGCTGAATTTCTGGTGTTGCAACCGCAATACCAGGGTTCACCACTAACTGATCTGCCGATGCAAACCATGAAGAATTAAAATCGCCAAAGTGAAAAGGTACCTCCTCATAATCTCTTTTGAGATCTTCAGCATTCGGTGGGGTTTGACGGCTATCTACAACGGCAAAACTCTTATTCTGGCTAGCCAAATAACGCACAACCGATAACCCAGTCTTACCAAGACCGACGATTACCGAATTTATTGAATGCTGTGCGTTCATTTTAAAAATAAAACCTTAAATAAAATATAATAAAACTTAAAAAGTCCCAACTAAGCCTACAAAAGCCCCAAACATACTAAAAAAAATGGTTTTGATGCCTTTTTATTAAGCCACCCCCCCTCTTTTTCGATGATTTGTACGTATAAACTGTTTTCTTAACGAACCTTTAAGGTCGCTAAACCGATTAAAACTAAAATAATGGTAATTATCCAAAAGCGAACTATCACTTTCGGCTCTGCCCATCCCTTTAATTCAAAGTGATGGTGTATTGGCGCCATACGGAAGATACGTTTACCCCTCAATTTATAAGAACCAACCTGCAAAATCACCGAGACTGCCTCCATAACAAACACACCACCCATGATGAGTAGCACTAACTCTTGTCGAACAATGACTGCAATGATTCCTAACGCCGCACCCAATGATAAAGCACCTATATCACCCATAAAAACTTGAGCAGGGTATGTGTTAAACCACAAGAAACCTAAACCAGCACCAAATATTGCACCACAGAAAATTACTAACTCACCGGCACCTTCGACATAAGGAATATCCAAATATTCTGAGATCTTTATATTTCCGCCTACATACACAAAGACTCCCAATGCTGCCGCCACCAATATTGTCGGCATTATTGCTAAACCATCCAAACCATCAGTGAGATTTACTGCATTGCTTGTACCAACAATGACTAAATAACTCCAAGGGATAAACATCCACCCCATATCCCAGAACCATTCTTTAACTACGGGAAAATAAAGCGTCGTCTCAACAGGTGTTTTTGCCACCACGTATAAATAAGTCACCGCACCAAAACCAACTAAAGACAAACCTAAATATTTCAACTTTGATGACAAACCCTTGCTGCTCTTCTCTCTCAGTTTAAGGAGATCGTCGTAACCACCAATTAAGCCAGAACCTAATGTCACAAATAAAACGACCCAAACATAATGATTACTTAGATCGCTCCATAACAATGTACCCACAGTAATCCCCAATAAAATGAGTACACCACCCATGGTTGGCGTACCCGCTTTTACTAAATGACTCTGTGGTCCATCATCACGTATTGGTTGCCCCATTTTTAGATTAGTTAATGCCCTAATCATTTTAGGACCTAATATCAATGCAATACCTAGCGCAGTGAGCACCGCCATAATCGCGCGCAATGTTAAATACTGAAAAACATTGAAACCCGAATAATATTGCGACAACCAATCAAAGAGAGAAACTAGCATTATGCGGCATCCTCTTGGCTTAGCGCTTCGACTGCACGCTCCATTTTCATGGTACGAGAACCCTTTACGAGTATCGTCATATTGTCCGTCATGTCTTCTTTTAAACTTTTTAACAACGTATCCATCTCACTAAAACTTTTACCGTTCTCACCAAATTTTTGGCAAGCCTTTGCACTGTAGTCACCTAAGCAGTACATACGGTTTATACCAACCACACGTGCTTTTTCGCCGATGTTTTCGTGCATTTTTATCGCATTCTCACCCAGCTCGCCCATATCGCCCAATACAAAGACGGTGTTTTTACGTTGCGCAAGCACTTCAAGTGCCGCCACAGCAGAGTCTGGATTGGCGTTATACGTGTCATCCAAAACCTGCGAGTTATTAATGCCAGATACGGGAGCTAATCGCCCCTTCACTGGCTGTAGAGATTCTAAACCTTCGATGATAGTGTCCAGTTTGATCCCAAGTGCGGTCGAAACCGCCGTTGCCGCGAGTGCGTTCATTGCATTATGACGACCTAGCAGTTTGAGGTTAGCCCTAACCTCATTACCACCTGCTTTTATCATCAGACCCCCATCCGATAATAAACGACCGCTTATTTTTGATTCATTATTAATGCCAAACGTGAAGACCTCGCGGCCTTTGTTGGAATCGTTCCAGTAATCTGCAAAATTATCATCTGCATTGATTACAGCGATTCCGTGAGTCCCCAACCCAATAAATATCTCTCCTTTTGCTTGTGCCACACCTTCTAAACTGCCAAAGCCTTCTAGATGAGCCGCACCTGCGTTATTAATTACCGCCACATCAGGCAGCGCTATTTTTGTTAAAAAATCTATTTCACCAAAATGATTCGCACCCATTTCAATGACTGCAAAATCATGCTCATCTCGTATACGCAATAATGTCAACGGCATACCAATGTTGTTATTTAAGTTTCCGTATGTTGCCAACACATTTCCATCAACAGACAAGATTGCCGCTATCATTTCTTTAAGCGTGGTTTTTCCATTACTGCCTGTTAATCCAATCACAGGATTTTTGAATTTTTTACGCCATGCCAATGCTAAATCGGCTAGTGCTTGCAAGGTATCCTTCACAACGACTTGAGGAAGATCGCAGTCAATTTTTTTGTTCACTAATGCTGCACCTGCTATACCAGTAAGATCAGCTACAAAGTCATGCGCATCAAAACGCTCGCCTTTTATAGCGATAAATAACTGATCTGATTTAACTAAGCGCGAGTCCGTTGCTACAGAGTCAACCTGTATATTTTCACCATGTAGCTCGCCTGCGGTCATTTCTGCAATTTCTTGTAGATTAAGCCAACTCATGCAGCGGCTCCCTGCAAACTTTGCAGTGCCTGCTCAACTTGCTCCCTATCATTAAATGGAATTATTTTATCCGCAAGAATTTGCCCATTCTCGTGACCTTTACCCGCTATCAGAACAGCATCACCACTTTTAGCTTGTTTAAGTACTTTATAGATGGCGGTACTTCTATCATGCTCAATAGTAATCGCTTTGGTGCTTTCAAAGCCTGCTACGATATCTTTCATAATCGCTTCTGGGCTTTCCGTGCGTGGATTATCATCCGTCACGATTACTACATCAGCATATTTTTCGGCTACTTTCGCCATGAGTGGACGCTTACCTGCATCTCGATTTCCGCCACATCCAAAAACACACAGTAGATTTGCATCATCATCAACATGCTCACGTAAGGCCTTCAAAACACTCTTCAGCGCATTAGGTGTGTGAGCATAATCCACCACTGCAAGAACTGTATTTTCACCTATTTTTTCCATTCGACCTGTTACAGTTTGTACTTTATTTAACTGCATAATCGCATCGTTAAAGCTAATACCTAAACTCAGCATTGCGCCCAAGGCAGCTAGCAAATTACTTAGATTAAAACGCCCAAGAACTGAGACCACTAACTGCCCTTTTTCTGAGCCATATTGAATAACCGCACAAATTCCGTTTACTGTAAATTTTGTATTTACCGCTATTAATGATCCAGCAGGATAATCTTCTATATCACCAATGCCGTAGCCAACTACTACATGTTTCTCGTTAATTTTGGCAGCAAGCTTACATCCAAATTTATCATCTAAATTTAGTACAACCGCATTTAGACCAGCCCAGTGAAATAATTTTTCCTTAGCATCAGCGTAAGCCTCAAGAGTCTTGTGATAATCCAAGTGATCACGACTCAAATTAGTGAGCACTGCAACATTAAAGTTAACACCTAAAACACGACCTTGATCTAAAGCATGAGACGATACCTCCATCGCCACCGTATTAATTCCTTGCTGTTTTATTAGCTGTAAATTTTCATGCACTTTGATTACATCAGGTGTGGTGTGCGTGGCTTTTTTCAAATTATCTAACAAACCAAGCCCTATCGTACCTATCACAGCACAATCATTAATTGCTTGCGCCATAAAGTGGCTCACGCTAGTTTTACCATCTGTACCTGTAATACCAACCATCTTTAATACTTGGCTAGGTGAGCCATAAAAACGATCTGCAATTATGCCTAATGAGTCACGTAGATTTCTAATTTCAAACTGAGGGATTTTTGTTTTGACTCTTACTTGATTATCATCAGATTCATAAATAATAGCTACTGCACCCTGGGTTTCAGCTGTTCTTGCGTAAGCCATACCATGTTGTTGCGTTCCTTTTAAAGCAACGAACAAACAACCGTCTTTTACTTCACGACTATCTTGAGTTATTGAAGAAATATGAATATCTAACGATACTGGAACATCAACAATATTATCCAGCAATTGAGATAGAGTAGGATGAAGCATCACTCAACACCCTCACTAACCACTGCCAAACGCGATGCCATAGCCGGCTTTATTGCTTCCTTTATCTGAAGCTCTAACTCTGGAAGATTATCAGGCGCAATATCCATTACTCGTAGTGCATTCGCCATTATTTTAGAAAATAATGGCGCTGCCAAACGACCCCCGCTTGCTTTCTTAACTTTAGGATCATCAATCATCACTGCAACCACCAAACGAGGATTTGTAGCAGGCGCCATTCCTATAAAACTTACTACCAAATGATTCTTACTATAGCGACGCTTGATTAGTTTGTTTGCTGTGCCCGTTTTACCTGCTACATGATAACCATCAACAGCCGCATTCTCTCCTGTTGCATCAGCCTGAACTACTGCCTGCATCATTTTTAGAACTGCGTCAGCATTAACTTGCGACATTACTCGCTGCCCTAATGGCTTTCTTTCTTGCTTATAAATACTCACGGGCAACAAAAGACCACTATTAGCAAATACCGTATAAGCATGAGCAAGCTGCAACAAGCTTACAGACACACCGTAGCCATAACCACGTGAAGCACGATCAACCTTACCCCACTTGTCGTAATACGCCAATTCACCCTCAGCCTCACTAAAGAAGCCCGCGTCAGGCTTTCGACCAAAACCCACTCGATTCAAAAATTTCCAATGATCACTAGCATCCATTAATAAGGCAACTTTACTTGCACCCACATTGCTGGACTTTGCCAATAAACGAGATAACGTTAAGGCTCCGTAGTTTTTGTGATCTTTAATCGTAACGCTACCAACCTTCAGCTTCCCTGATGTTTCTATAGACACATCAGAATTAATTACTCTCGCCTCCAATGCCGCAGCAATAGTTAATGGCTTTAACGTTGAACCTGGCTCAAAAACATCCACTACTGCTCTATTACGATAGTTATAAGCTTTTAGTGAAGCGCGATCATTTGGATTAAAACCTGGCATATTCGCCATTGCTAACACTTCACCCGTTTTTGTATCTAGCACAACTACCGAGCCCGACTTTGCCTTTAATTTAAACACCTCTCCTTTTAAAAGCTTATAAGCAGAATACTGAATACGATGATCAAGACTTAATTGCACCGTCTCGCCTGGAACCATAATTTCAATTTCTTCAATATTTTCAACCAATCGACCACGGCCATCACGAATCACTCGGTTACGTCCCGAATGACCCGCAAGACGATCATTCATTGAACGCTCAACACCTTCAATACCCTCATCATCAATATTAGTAAATCCCACCACGTGAGACGTAGTTTCCGCCATGGGGTAAAAACGTTTGTACTCACGCTTTGTATTAACAGCGGGTATATTCAATTCTGCAATTCTTTGCGCTTTCTCCGGCTCTAGCTGGCGCGCAAGATAATAAAAACGTTTCGTTGGCATCCCCTTAATTATTTCTTGGAATGCGCCTTGTGATAAACCCACCAATTCTTCTAATTCCCTTATCTTCTGAGTTAACTCTTCTTGATCCAGCTTTGCTAACCTAGCCTTGTTTTCATCTTTATCTAAACTCGCTTTTCGCAACAAATGCTGAGCATCTAACAACTTACGCGGATCAACCGAAACAGAAGCAACTGGAGAACTAATCGCCAACGACTCCCCATTCCTATCAACAATCATTCCTCTATACGGAGGAACCGTCACAGTCCGCAACTGTCGCTTTCCAGCCTGCTCCTTTAACCATGACTGCTGAAAGATGTCAATATATGCAGCCCGACCAAGGAGTACAGCAATACCTGCCAGCAATACCAACATCAACGCAAGACGCCTTCCCCTGTACACAGGAGGCATTTTGTTTTTTGACCGATGATGATTATTTTTACGCTTCATATTCCGTTTTATTTACCCAAAGCCACTTTTGATACACCTGACGCCACACCCAACTGATCAACAACCAAGAAAGATCTTTTAGCTGGCTCTCTAATCATTCTCACGTCAGATGTTTTTGGCATTCTCATACCCAGATCCCAACGGGCATTTTGCTCAACACGCACCTGATTAAGCATCGTACCCTGCTCCAACTTTAACCGACTCCACTGGGCTGATAATTTATCTCGCTCTTTTTCCAAGACCTGCAATTGCATAAATAAGCTTCTTGACTCATGTCGATGCACCACCGTTTTAATAGCAACAAATATCACTGCTACAAACAAAACCACCAATAATGGCAACTGCCAACTCACGACAGAGTCAACCGTTGTTAGTTTTCTCACCACTGGAATTGCTTGAACCTCTTGAGCACCATTATCTGACATCATTAATCTCCCCAATTCGCATAATTGCACTGCGTGAACGCACATTCACTTCCACTTCATTTCTAGAAGGCTTAACAGGCTTACTAATTACTTTATAAATTGGCACAAAAAGATCATCATCCATGATTGGCAATCCGCGAGGAATCTTAGGTGCACTTGAAGCTGCTTTTAGAAAGCGCTTCACAATACGATCCTCTAAAGAATGAAAACTAATCACAACTAACCGTCCTTTGGTTGCCAGATACTCTTTTGTGTTATCCAAACATTCGTGTAAATCATCAAGCTCACGATTAATAAAGATTCGAATGGCTTGAAAGCTACGAGTTGCTGGGTGTTTCCCCTGCTCTTTTCTTTGAATTCGCATAGGGATACAAGAGGCTATTATCTCAGCCAACTGAAGCGTTGTACTGATTGGGGACTCTGCTCTCTTCTCCACTATCGTTTTTGCGATTCTGCGCGAGAATCGCTCATCACCATACTGATAAATAACATTGGCGATATCTTCTTCAACAGCCCTAGCAAGCCACTGTGCTGCGCTTTCGTCCGCATCGGGATTCATGCGCATATCAAGATCGCCATCACGCATAAAACTAAAGCCCCGCGAGGCATCATCTAGCTGAGGTGACGACACACCTAAATCCAGCAACAATCCATCAGCTTTCTCCAATCCTGCATCCTTCAACGCACTCGGGAAACCCTTAAAAGATCCTTGCCAAACAAAAACCCGCCCATCTTCCTTATACTTTTCCTTCGCAAAAGCGATGGCAAGCGGGTCTTTATCTATTAACAACAATCGCCCTTTCGAACCCAGTTGCTTTATTATTTCAGCCGAATGCCCACCTCGACCAAATGTGGCATCTATATAGACACCGTCTTTTTTTATACTTAACGCATCAACTGCCTCGTGTAACAAGACCGTCTCATGATTAAAAGTCTCATGCTTGGATTTATCAGACATAACTTATAAACCCGCACTAAATTGAAAAATTCTTCAGTAAATCATCATTCTGAATACTATCTTCAGCGATACTCACCCTATCTCCAGAACCTCCAAGCCAAGCATCTTCACTCCACAGCTCAAACTTATCGACTTGACCCACCAGCACAACCCTCTTATCAAACCTACCAAAATCTCTTAATGGCTCAGACACCATAATACGACCCTGACCATCCATCTTCACTTCTGTTGCATAACCGAAAACGGTACGCATCAGGTTTTTTACACCCTTATTCATATTGGGCAGCTTTCTGATAGACGCTTGCGTTTCCATCCATTTACTTAAAGGATACAACACCAAACATTCACCACCATGATCAGCCGTTAAAACCAACTCACCCTCATTATCCCCCTTAATCGCATCACGATACTTAGTCGGGATTGCTACCCGACCTTTAGCATCTAGATTTAAATATGAAGAACCCAAGAACATTTAATATATGCCAAGTTAGTTTTTTAAAATTAGCAAAAAGATTAAAAAACCACATTTCACCACTTTTTACTACATTCTCTCATACTAACACTAATAACCCACAAGACAAGGAATGTTTTAGGTAAAAATAGGGAGAAACTCTTTTAAAAGACAAGCAGTTAGCGCCTCATAAGAAAAATAGGCATGGACAAACGGTAGTTCGTTTTTTTAATTAAACGGATAGAATACAGACTTCACAATTAACATTAGATATGTATTGTTTTTGTTTCTTTTATAGGTAAATCAATAAGACTAATAAAAGTAATTTGAATAACTTTTTGCGTGATAATTATCGAGAATAGTAATTTTGATATTTCACAGATCATAATTACATCAAAAATCCATTTTTAAATCATGTCAGATTCAACAGAAGCAATGGATTAAGTAATGAGTGTGAGTTGACCTATAAGCCGGGTCCTGTCGTGAACAATCATTCATCTGGATAATACGTCACCGTATACCTCAAGCGATCTACCCGGATGCGGTGCGGGTACACACCTATTGCATCCCTATTTGATCTTGCTCCGGACGGGGTTTACCTTGCTACAACTGTTACCAATTGCACGGTGCGCTCTTACCGCACCCTTTCACCCTTACCAAATTACCCGAAGGCACTCTGGCGGTCTTCTCTCTGCTGCACTAGCCGTCAGCTCGCGCTGCCCAGACGTTATCTGGCGTCCTACCCTATGGAGCCCGGACTTTCCTCCGCTCCAGCCATTACAACTAAAGCCGCGATTGCTCGGTCAACTCACGGGCGCGAGTTTAGCACAAGGTCTAATAAACTTAACGACAAATAAGATTTCCTAACAACAAAACATAAAAATAGAGAATAAAAACTATTTTAATCATATCCACCCCCCCTGATTTTCGACGATTTGTATTAAAAAATAACGTACAAAACATCGAAAAAAGAGGGGGATGGCATAATAATTTAGCTAGTTTTCACCATCAGAAGCATAAATCTGAGTGCAAGGCTGCACTTCATCCAAACAAATGGCGCGGTAGATCAGTTGTAGGCATTTATCGGCGTATTTATCCACGCTTTCTGATGGGTTTTTATATTTCCAATGCTTTAGGTAGCGTTCTTGGATTAGGGATAGTGCCATAGTTGCGACAAATTCTGCTTTGTGGCATGAATCGGAGCCTGGCGTTAATTGCCCGATGAGTGCTTCTAGCTCTTTTACTTGGATGAGCTCTATTTTTAAGGAGCCTTCTTGATCTGCTGATGGCAGGCTTTTGGTTTCGAAGAATAAAAAGTAAAACCACGGTTGCAGTATGGTTGATGCGTATAAATATCCGCGAACTAACGTTTGCAATGCTAATTTGGGGTCTTGCTGTTCGCGAGATTCTTCTACTATTTCGGCGCAAACTACCGACACAACATCTTTAACGATAACGGCAATCGCTTCTTTATTAGAGATACTGGAATACAGCCCTCCCATGCTCAAGCCTGTTGCTTTTGAAAGATCACGCAATGACATTGCTTGAAAACCCAGCTGAGTACTTAGCTGAAAGGTTGCATCAAATATCTTTTTTAGATTTTTAATCGCAAACTTTTCTTTGCTTACCTTTATCTTGTCTTTATTTCTTTCAAATATTAACCCGTAAAGCGCATCGCCTTGATAGGTAAAATCATTATAAAAATCAACATATAACGCATTGCTTGGTTGAAGGTGTTGTCGAGCAGTAACGGACACTAATAAGACCTCATTTAAATATTCCCTTGATTCTATTCTACACCTGACTTAAAATAAAAGCGAACGCTCGCTCTATTTTTAATCATTACAACACTTCAGAACAAAATAGGTACGAACCAATGACCACATTAACACTATTCTTACTCACGCTAGTTGGCGCTATGACGCTCGCTTTTCGCGGTAGCCCAATAAAAATGGCGAGTATATTCTTAGCGGGAATGACATTAATCTCATTCATCTTCTCTGCTCATTGGCTTTTAAGCTTACTATTGATTGTCACTACATTGGCAACTTTGGTTTTTGCCATTCCTGAAGTGCGTATGAAGTTTGTATCTGCGCCTGCGCTCAAAGTCATCCGTAAAATCCTTCCCCCTATTTCAGAAACAGAGCAAGTTGCAATTGATGCTGGAACGGTTTGGTGGGATGGCGAAATTTTTAGTGGCAAGCCAAACTGGAACAAGCTTTTATCGGCTCCTGTGCCAACGCTTACAAAAGAAGAGCAGGCATTTTTAGACGGCCCTGTGGAAGAACTTTGCCAAATGGCAGATGCATGGAGCATCAACCATAATTGGAATATTATCCCTGATCACATCATTAAGTTTGTTTGTGATAATGGCTTCTTAGGAATGATTATTGATAAGAAATACGGCGGGCTTGAATTCTCTGCCGTTGCACAATCTCAAGTATTACTTCGATTAACTAACACGGGTGGAGGCATCACTTATTTAGTTGGTGTACCTAATTCGCTTGGCCCTGGTGAATTATTAATAAAGTACGGCACCGAAGAGCAAAAAGATTATTACTTGCCACGCCTTGCTAAAGGCAAAGAGATTCCGTGCTTTGCATTAACTGGGCCAACAGCAGGATCAGATGCAACTTCAATCCCTGATACAGGCGTGGTTTGCATGGGCGAATGGGAAGGCGAGAAAGTTTTGGGTATCAAGCTTAATTTCTCAAAACGCTACATTACGCTTGCGCCGATTGCTTCTTTGATTGGCTTGGCTTTTAACCTGCAAGACCCTGACGGATTGATTGGTGATGAGAAAGATTACGGCATCACTTGTGCGCTCATTCCACGTACAACGCCAAACCTAGAAATTGGTCGTCGTCATTTACCCGTTGGTGATGCGTTTTTAAATGGCCCTATTAACGGCAAAGATCTTTTTGTACCACTAGATACTATTATTGGCGGACAAAGCATGGCCGGCAAAGGTTGGATGATGCTGGTGAATTGCCTATCTGTTGGTCGCGCAATTACACTACCGACAACGGCTGTAGCGGCATCAAAAAGATCCGTGATTGGCGCTAGCGCCTATGCAAACTTACGCAAACAATTTGGCGTAACGCTTAGCAAATTTGAAGGTGTAGAAAAGCCATTAGCGCGCATTGCAGGTTTATCTTACATTATTGATTCTGCCCGCATTCAAACCACGCAATCTATTGTTGATGGTGAAAAACCCAGCGTGGCTTCCGCCATTTTAAAATATCACTGTACTGAAATGGCACGACAATGTTTGACTGATTCGATGGATATTCATGGTGGCAAAGGCGTTATGAAAGGCCCTAAGAACTATGTTTCTGCAACTTACGAATCCATCCCAGTGGCGATTACGGTTGAAGGTGCCAATATTCTTACGCGTAATTTGATGATATTTGGGCAAGGCGCAATTCGTTCTCATCCCTTTGTACTTAAAGAAATGGAATTGGCGGCAACCGAAGATAACGCTGAAACTTTAGAAGCTTTTGATGCAACACTAACAGGGCATTTAGGTTTTGGCGTAAGCAACTTTGCACGCTCATTCGTACTAGGCTTAGGCTTGCCAGTGGGTGATTCACCAGCTGAAAGTAGTCATTGCAATCCATACTATCGACACATTAATCGTTTGAGCAGCGTGTTTGCATTAACCGCTGATGTGTCGATGTTGACCTTAGGCGCAAAACTTAAATTTAAAGAGAACTTATCAGCACGTTTAGGCGATTTACTAAGCAACCTATTTTTAGCCAGCATGGTATTAAAAAATCATAAGGACAATAACTACGCCAGAGATGAATGGCCGATTGTTCAGTGGTCGCTGGATCATCTTTTCCATGAATTCCAAATTGCTTTTGATGAGTTAATGCTGAACTTCCCCAGCCGGGCTATTGCTGGTGTACTTAAAACTGCCGCCTTCCCTATTGGCAAACGTTTTAAAGCACCGCTTGATTCGTTAGAAAAAGAAGTCGTAGCAATCATCAGTCAAGACAGTGGCGCAAGGCAACGCCTAACCAGCGGGCCTTATATGACAGCTGGGGAGAACAACCCATTAGCAGAAGTAAACCAAGTCTTTTTAGATAGCCTTGAGCTACAACCACTGCAACAGACTTTACGCGTAGCGATTAAAGACGGCACTTTACCAAAGGTGGGCGGTGAAGCGTTGATAAAAGCTGGCTTAAAAGCAAAAGTGATCAGTAAGGAAGAAGCGACTGCTTTGACGGAATTTGATAAACGCCTGATGGGTATTATTCATGTTGATGACTTTGATGAATCTGAATTGGTGAGAACTAAATATAAAAAAACGAGAACTAAGTTGCGCAAGGCTAGTTAGATTTCAATAATAAACACGCTACCTCATAAAGTTTATACAGGGTGGTAAGGCAGTTTTCTCCTTTGGTCTTATCACCCTTTTTTATATTCCATATATTCGATTCACGCCCCCTAAAACCTACAAATCATCGAAAAAAGGGGGAGGCGGGTATCAAAACAAGCTATTTTTAAGCCCACCCCCCCTTTTTTCGATGATTTGTATTTCTCTTAGTCCCTCAAGTCCATTGCCTGTTTGTATAATTCATTCTTTTTTCGCCCTGTGATCTTCGCTGCTAAACTAGCGGCTTGTTTTACAGGCAACTCATCCACAAGAATCTTCAATAGCTCCTCTATCGAGCTATTAATCTCATCACTCTCTGTTTCTTCAATATGCCCTGCAACCATCAGTACAAATTCACCCTTTTGATGCATCGGACTCTCACTAATCCATTGCTGCAAACCAGCAACATTACCACGATAAACTTGCTCATACATTTTAGTCAATTCACGCGCTAAAACGACTTTTCGCGTAGCTCCGTATATTTCAAAAAATGCATCAATTGTTACCGCAATTCTATGACTAGATTCATAATAAACTTGTGTACGCGGCTCTTTTAAATTAGCTAGTAAGGCTTTATTACGTCCTACATTTTTAGCTGGCAAGAAACCTTCAAAGGTAAAACGATCTGTTGGCAAACCTGCAATTGATAGCGCCGTGATAATGGCGCTCGCCCCCGGAATTGGCTCAATATTATAACCAAGTTCGCCTAGCTCACTCACAAGATGATAACCGGGGTCGCTAATTAAGGGAGTACCCGCATCGCTCACTAATGCTATTTTCTCACCTGCATCCAACCAGTTTTTTACAGCTTCTACTTTAAAACGCTCATTATGGTCATGTAGCGCCTGTAAATCCCCCTGAATACCAAAATGGGTGAGTAGCTTCCGAGTATTTCTCGTATCTTCTGCACAGATGCGATCTGCCATTTTTAGCGTTTCTAATGCCCGTTGCGTTATATCACCAAGATTACCGATAGGTGTTGCGACGATGTAAAGTACTCCTTGTTTTTCATGAGTACTTTTACTGATACTTTCATCTGGGTTTTTATCTAAACTACTATCTGAATTTGACTCTGTGTTTTCGTATGACATTAGTGGTATATTTCAGGCTGATTAAAAATTAAACAAGGATGTTTGGTGTGAAAAAAAGAATGATACGCTCTTCGCTAATACTAATGCTTTTAATATCGCTCAGTGCGTGTTCTACAATTTCAGACATTGTACCTCTCCCTCCCATTGCATTACCAACTTTAGATCGAAATGCTTTACCTGCAGGAAAAGATATTGAACTAGCCAACGCGTTACTTGCAGCAGGTAAACAACGCGATGCAGCTAGTGCATACTTTGAAGCATCACAAAACTATCGTTCACCAGAACGTGAGCGCTTAATTTTACAAGCGGCAGAGCTCGCCGCAATCATGAAAGATAGCAACCTCACGCAACGCTATTTATCCCCACTTCGCTACCCTACATTAAACGTAGAAAATCAGGCACGTTTTCGTTTCACACAGGCGCTGTTAGCATTAAATGATAGAAACTATCGCGAGGCTTTGCGAATTCTTCCTCAACGTACAGCTGGTTTACCCGACGGTCTTGCAAAAAAAATTCTCAATGCTCGAATGCGAGCGGCACAATCTAGTAGGGATAGAATCTCACTAGTTCAAGAATTAGTTTTACAGGAATCAACACTCAAGAATGATTATGAAGTAAAACTAAACCATGACCGCATTTGGAATCATATCCAACAAATCCCTAAACAATCATTAAATGCAAATAGAAAGAGAATCAATCACACCGTTTTAAAAAGCTGGCTAGATCTAGGCTATATTGCGCGCTCAGCAAAAGATGCGGGCGAGATCAGCTCAATAACCAGTGCTAACTTAAAATCATGGCAACAACGTAATCAAGCTCACCCTGGTAATGATAAAATTGCAGATATCTTGAAGTCTGCCCCTGCCGCAACGGTTACACCCTATTTAGGCGGAGTTAGCTCAAACAAATCCGCACCAGAAAAAAGTCCTGTTAAGCCCTCTAAAAAGCAGTTTGCTGTGATCTTGCCACTCACGGGAAGCCGAGCAGAATTAGGAAATACGTTATTACAAGGCATTCAAGAAGCACACAAACAATCAGGCAACGGAACCGAACTAAAAGTATATAACTCTGCCAATAGCTCAATTGAAGGCCTATATGAAACAGCTATAAGCCGTGGCGCTGATTTTGTGATTGGCCCCTTTGATAAAAACAAGATTACCAGCCTATCCCAACTCCAATTACACAAAACAGTACTTGGACTTAACTATATTTTAAATGAAAACAACAGAACCAATAACAAGCTTAAACAGTTTGGCTTACTACCTGAAGACGAAGCAGTGCAAATGGCGCAGTTTGCAATAAATCAAGGCAAGAAGCGTGTTGCAATACTCACACCAAATTCTGCATGGGGAAATCGCCTGCGCGATGCAATGCGAAGAGCCATTATAGAACGCGGTGGCAAAGTGGTAATCACAAAAAGTTATCTCAATAGTGCTCTAAATTATTTTGCAGATGCTCAAAACTTAGCATTTCGTAGTGATGAGCTAGATGCGATCTTAATGGCAGCAGCCCCAAGTCAAGCACGAGTTTTATATCCAAGTTTACGACAAGAAATAAAAAATCTACCTATATACGCGACCTCTCACGTTTTTAATGGTACGGCCAATCCTAGTGATGACAGCAAGCTTGATGGATTGATATTCACAGAAACACCGTGGATTTTAGAAACCGTGAAAAATAAAATTGCACCAACAACCAATTTCCCACGCTTATATGCTATGGGAATGGATGCTTTTATGATTGCTTCGGGCTTAAAGAATCTACAAAACTTTGGTAGCTCATTAAATGGAAAATCTGGACGAATCCGCTTAAGCAAAGATGGAACGTTGCATCGCACTTTACGCTGGGCACAGTTTAGAAATGGCATACCTGTTGCCATACGATGACTGAGAAGCAACTTGGTTTGTTTTCGAGTCTGTCTAAAAGCCTATCCAAAAAAATTACTAACAAAAAAAAGAGCGGTAATGATGCTGAGCATCAAGCTTGTACGTACCTACAATCAAACGACTTAGTGCTCTTAGAAAAGAATTTTTCGACAAAAGCAGGAGAAGTTGATTTGATTATGCGCGACGATAAACACAATGATGAAACGCTAGTTTTTGTTGAAGTTCGTTATCGTAAAAATGCAGATTTTGGCGGTGCTGCCGCCAGCGTCACCCCTAAAAAACAACAACGTATCATCAAAGCAGCTCTGGCCTACCAGCAAAAATACGCGCCCCAGTCGTCTATGCGTTTTGACGTGGTAGCCATAGAAGGCGATAATAGAGAATTAAACTGGATACAAAATGCCTTTAGTGGGTTTTAGGTAAAACATATAACGAATATTATGAATAATAATCGCATAGACTTCTTTAGAGAAGCCGCTCCTTACATCCACCTTCACCGTGGAAAAACATTTGTTATCGCCTTTGAGGGTGAGGTTATTGAGAGCAAAGAGTTTTCTCAACTGATACATGATATTGCGATTTTATCAGCATTGGGCGCACGTATTGTATTAGTGCACGGTGCACGCTCACAAGTTGATAAACACCTTGAAGCTTTAAAACACAATATCCAAGTTGTTGATGATTTAAGAGTGACTGATGATATAACACTGCAAGTCGCCAAAGAAACCATTGGCGCGTTGAGAGTAGAGATTGAAAATCAGCTCACTCACGCGCTAAGCACTCCCCCTATCATTAATGAAAGCCTAGGCGTTCTCTCTGGTAACTTTATTACTGCAAAACCTTTAGGCGTGCATAATGGAACTGACTACCAACATACTGGTACGGTAAGAAAAATTAACGCCAAACTAATTAAGCAATTAATAGATGCGGGCAGTATTGTATTACTCTCGTCATTAGGGTTTTCACCCTCTGGTGAGGCTTTCAATTTACGTTATGAAGATGTTGCCAGCGCAACTGCAAAAGCACTTCAAGCCGATAAACTCATTTTTATTCATAATGATAATGCCACACCCACTACCGATATTGAGCTTAGAGAACTTAATGAATTTATTCACAACCACCCATCTCAAAAACGTTTATTAAACCATATTAAAACAAGCTTATT
This sequence comes from Thiotrichaceae bacterium, assembly GCA_026988095.1. GTDB lineage: Bacteria > Pseudomonadota > Gammaproteobacteria > Thiotrichales > Thiotrichaceae > Cocleimonas. Next base: position 20,589 of record JALSLX010000121.1, on the reverse strand, counting down.
AAACGGTGTTCAACGTGTACATTTACTCAGCACAAAAACGGCTGATGCGCTATTTCTAGAGTTATACACCCGTGATGGAATTGGCACGATGTTTAATGCCAGCTTGTATGAAGAAACTCGCCAAGCCAAGGTTGCTGATGTAAGCGGCATTATTGATCTCATTATTCCTCTTGAAGAAAAAGGGGTTTTAATTAAGCGTTCTCGCGAACAGCTAGAGCTTGAAATTGACCAATTTAGCGTCATTGAGCGTGATGGGAAAATTATTGGTTGTGCCGCACTTTACCCTGTTGATAATAACACTGGAGAGCTTGCCAGCCTTGCTATTCACCCCGAATACACGGGTGGCGGGCGTGGTGATGCTCTATTAAAGCGGATAAGCAACATTGCAACAGACAAGCGTCTTAACCAACTGCTGGTTCTCACAACACAATCTGTTGATTGGTTTAAAGAAAGAGGTTTTACATTGGGTGATTTAAGTGATTTACCAGATAAAAAAAAGGCACTTTATAATTTTCAACGCAACTCTAAAATTCTATTAAAAAATATTCTGCTCGCATGAGTCCAATAATATGAGCCTAAACAGCATTCTCAACACTATCGTTATAAATGAAAGAATTTCCACATCTGGGCAGCCTTCTCCAAGCCAATTTGAAGAAATAGCCAAAGCAGGGTTTACCAGTGTAATCAATCTAGCTATGCCAGATTCAACCAATGCACTACCTGATGAAGGTGGTTTTGTCAGCGAGGCAAGGATGAATTATTTTCATATTCCTGTCCCCTTTGACACTCCTACACACGCCCATTTAAATTTATTTTTAAAAATAATGAAAGCCTTAGAAAAGGACAAAATCTGGATTCACTGCGCTTTAAACTGGCGGGTTTCTGCATTCATGCGTCATTATCAACGAGGGATATTAAAGCTACCTGAAGCTGAAAGAGTACCAATGCTTGAAAGTTGGCAACCTGATGAGGTATGGCAGGATTTTCTAGATTTAAGTATCACAAAATAATAAATTTTAACATTTAGATAAAACACCTACCCTTTAGAGCAACTTCAAGAGAGTTAAAACTTTAATTTAACGTTAACCTTCACCTTTTTACGTTTATTTTAATCTTTTCTCATACAAATCATCGAAAAAGAGGGGGGGTGGGTAAGCTAAAATACGGTTTTAAGGTAAGTATAAGCTGTAAACCTTAAAAAACACTTCCTTTTACATCAAACAAACGCGCATATTCCTTAGTTGCGTATCTATCAGTCATTCCTGCCACATAATCTGCGATAATCCGCGCCTTCCCTGACTCTCCACCATCTAATAAGGCATCTCTTGCAAGTTGCAGATGCTCAGGTGGTAGTAGTCGAATATCTTCCATAAAGGCATTAAACAAAGCTTCTATAACTTGATGAGCTTTACGTGTCATTCGGTAAACTTTATGGTGAAAATATAAATTTTCACGTAGGAATTTTTTCAGTTCTTGGCTACGTCCGATCATTTCCGAGCTAAAGCTTATCAACTGTTTTTCATGATTCCTTACATCAGAAATACTTTGTGGGTTTGATTCTTGCAGATTGGTTTTGCTAGTTTCTACAAGGTCAACGACTTGTTCACCAATCATCCGTCTTATCGTTTCATGCACACAGCGATTACCTATTAGCTCAGGATACTTCCACATTACTTTGTCGTATTGTTCGCTGAATAAATCAACCTTTCTCATTTGCTCAATAGTGATTAAACCAGAACGTAAACCATCATCAATATCATGATTATTGTATGCTACTTGATCTGCAATATTAGTAAGTTGTGCTTCTAATGAAGCCTGTGTTTTATTAAGAAAACGTTCACCCACATCGCCTAAGTCTTTTGCATTTTTTAAAGAACAATGCTTGAGGATACCTTCGCGAGTTTCAAAACTAAGATTTAGTCCATCAAATTCTGCATAATTTTTTTCAAGTTTATCGACGATACGCAATGACTGTAAATTATGCTCAAAACCACCGTAGTCTTTCATACAGGCATTGAGGGCATCTTGCCCTGCGTGCCCAAAAGGCGTGTGACCAATATCATGTGCTAGTGCTATAGCTTCTGTTAAGTCCTCATCAAGTCTTAATGTTCTGGAGATTGCGCGCGCTATTTGGGCAACCTCTAAGGAATGTGTGAGACGAGTACGATATAAATCACCTTCGTGATTTACGAAAACCTGAGTTTTATACTCTAGGCGACGGAAACCCGTTGAGTGAATAATTCGATCTCTATCGCGTTGAAATTCTGAACGATAGGTAGGGGAGGCTTCAGGGAAGCTTCGCCCAATACTATCTTCTGGATTTGCAGCGTATTTTTCTTTAGGTAAAGGTTGTGCATTTGCGCTCATCTTAAACTGCTCTACTCAATACTTTTTGAAGCAGATCAGGGTCAAAATCATTACTGATAATACTTTCACCTAAGGAGTTCATTAACACCAAATGTAGAACACCATCTTGCACTTTTTTATCTATCGACATTAAGTCATTAAATTGTTCTGCTAATATCTCTTTGGGAGGTTCGATGGGCAAATTGGCTTTTTTTAATAATTCACGAATACTATTCACATCAGCTTCATCAATCCAACCATGCTCTTTTGAAAGCTCTGCTGCCATCACCATGCCTGCTGAAATAGCTTCACCATGCAACCAAACACCGTAACCCATGCCTGTTTCTATCGCATGACCAAAAGTATGACCGAGGTTTAGTAATGCCCGTTGCCCTGTTTCTTTTTCATCTGCGGCAACAATGTCTGCTTTATGCTGACAAGAACGGTGAATCGCGTAGGCAAGTGCTTCTGGATCGCGTTTTAATAGCTTATCCATGTTTTCATCAAGCCAATCTATAAAATCGAGGTCATTGATGTAGCCATATTTTATAATCTCTGCAATACCTGCACTCAGCTGCCGGTCATCCAAAGTATTGAGTGTTTCTGTATCAATGATCACACACTGTGGCTGATGAAATGCCCCAACCATGTTTTTACCCAATGGGTGGTTCACTCCTGTTTTACCGCCAACAGAGGAATCAACCATTGATAACAAAGTAGTGGGAATTTGAATAAAGTTGATACCACGTTGATAACTTGCAGCAGCATAGCCTGCAACATCACCGACAACACCTCCACCCAATGCTAGCAAGGTGGTTTTTCTATCACAACGAGCTTCGAGCATTTCTGTATAAATCTGCCCTAATGTTTCAAATGTTTTGTACTTTTCGCCATCAGGCAAGAGTATGTCGGTGTTAGTTATTTCTGGAATTAACTGGTGTACTTTATCAAGATATAAAGGAGCAACTGTTGTATTTGTAACTGTTACTGCGGTTTTTCCTTTAATAAAAGGGTCTATTAATTCAGGGTCATTTAAAAGCCCTCTACCTATGTAGATCGGATAGCTTCTAGTTCCTAAATCCACATGAAGTGTTTTCATTACAGTTTTCATTTAGGTGCTTCCTGTTTGAGTGCTTCTTCCACTCGTCTTACTAATGTTGTTACTTTTTGTTTGCCTGTCATTACTACTGTATCGGAAACCTCCAAATAATAAGGCTCACGATCATCCAATAGTTTTTTAAGCGTATCCAAAGGATTATTAGTTTGCATCAAAGGGCGTTTCTTATCATGTCGAATACGCGAGTAAAGTAACTCTGCAGATGTACGAAGATACACTACGTGACCCCGCTTACACATATTTCTTCGATTCGCTTCTCGTAAAACACTACCACCACCTGTTGCAAGTACAATATCATCTTGCTCACAAAGCTCGGCAATAACTTGTTCTTCTCTATCACGAAACCCTTGCTCGCCTTCTATTTCAAAAATAGTAGCAATATCTACACCGGTACGCTCTTCTATCACACGGTCTGAGTCATAGAATTCTTTACTCAAACTTCGTGCCAAATTTTTTCCGATAGTTGACTTCCCTGCACCCATTAAACCAACCAAAATAATATTTTTTTTCATGATGGGTTTATGCCAGTTGCACCCTAACTAATCAAGAACTTACTTTTCCAGACACAAAAAAGGCTGGTTAATTACCAGCCTTTTTTGTGTCATACGGTGAATTATTTCAATATTTTTGGTGTTACAAATATTAACAACTCTCGTTGGTTTTTCCTTTGACTTTTTGCTTTGAAGAAGTTTCCAATAATTGGAATATCACCTAGGACTGGAACTTTAGTCACGCCATTAACATTCGTTTCTTCGTGAATCCCACCTAAGACTACTGTTTGGCCATTATCAACCAATACTTGTGTATTAATATGACGAGTACCTATTACGGGCAATGGCCCAGATGCAGAGATAAAGTCCTTTTCTCTTTCATCTTGCCTTACATCCAAGTCCATAATGACATGCTCATCAGGAGTAATTTGAGGTGTAACCTCAAGCTTTAAAAGTGCTTTTTTAAAGGCAACTGTAGTTCCACCACTCGCACTTTCCGTTAGATATGGAAGATCTACACCTTTTTCAATACTTGCTTTCTTCTTATCTACTGTCACCACTCGTGGCGTAGAAATTACCTCACCTTTGTTTTCAGCTTGAAGTGCTGACAATTCAAGGTCAAGTAAGAAATCTTTACTAAGAAGTGATAATGCTAATTTACCTGCTGCACCTGCTGCTGGCAGATTAACATTTAAGCGATCAGCTAGCGACGGAATACCTACCGAACCAGAACCACCTACTAAATCATTTACCATTGAGTCAGTTCCAGTGATTCCCCCCGACGTTGCATACTTACTACCGAATTGAGTTACACCAAAACGCGCTCCTAAATCTTTACTAAACTCATCTGTAGCAAAAACAATACGAGTCTCAATTGAAACCTGCCTCACGGTAACATCTAAGTTTCTAACCATGTTGCGGATTTCACTAACACGAGATGCTGTGTCTTGCACTAATAGTGTATTTGTACGCTCATCAACAGAAACAGATCCGCGCTTTGACAATAGAGACCCAGCCTCTTTTCCGCCTGCTGATTTAACAAGTTTTTGCATGTCAATAGCTTTTGCGTAGTTAACCGAAATATATTCAGTTATCAAAGGCTCTAAAGCTTGTTTGCGTTTAAAGGCTTGTAACTCTCGCTGCTCTTTTGCATCTAATTCAACTGCTGGAGCTACCCAAATCACATTACCATTATTGCGCATTGCTAGACCTTTAGACTCTAAAACAATATCTAGCGCTTGATCCCAAGGCACATCTTTTAATCGTAAAGTGATATTACCTTTTACACTATCACTGACTACTATATTTTTATCAGTAAAATCTGCTAGTAATTGCAATACGGATCTAACTTCGATATCTTGGAAGTTTAATGATAATTTTTTACCTTTATATACCTTCTTTTTTGATGTTAAAGGATTCTTAATTATCTTACGTTCTTTCTTATTGATATTAATAATGAAGTCACTACCCTTACGTGACGTATTAAACACAAATGCTGAATTTGTAAGAATTCTAATCTGTACATCTGAACCGCTTTTAGAGATATCTAAATAAGATGCAGGTGTAGCAAAATCTAATACATCAATACGCTTTCTTGGCTGAGGCGTTTTAACATTTTTTAACGTTAAAACAACTACATTGCCTACTTTACGTGTTTCAACCGCCGTTGAAGAATTCGGCAACTTAATGATTGCACGCCCACCTCCTTTTTCTGTACGGTGAAAATCAACAGCACCCATCATATTTTTAGGCTTATATGCCATACGTTGTTGCGTGGCTTTATAAGGTGCTTTTTTAGCCGGGCGAGCCACATAATTACTAGCAACAGCTTGATGCTTGATACTTGTTTGCTTTATAACAGGCCCTGGAGCAAGGTTTTGATCTCTTAATTCTGGTACTTGTGCCATACGTTTCTTATTAGCAATTTGACGATCACGCATTATTTTACGTACTTTAGCTTCTTGTTGTGCTTTTGCTTTTTGACGGTGCATAATTGCTTGCTGTCTTGCTTGAGCTGCTTTATTTACAATAGGCTTTTGTGCAACCGCTTGCTTATCTTCAAAGGTCAATACAACATCATTACCCTGAATACTGGTTGTATACTTAGTCAGCTTATTTAAAGTAATCATTACACGTAGTTTTTTAGATGCTCCTGCCAATCTAACGCTTTTTACTGATCTAGCATTAAATTTCTTAGTTCGTACCTTCATTCCGCTAATCGTATCAGGGAAATCCAATACGATATTTGCAGGTTGCTTCATTGTGAAAGACTTGGGCATACTCACTTTACTATCAAAACGTAACCGTAATATAGACTTTCCTGATGCTTGCATTGCAGTATCAACTGTTTGCAAGCGTGCCGTTGCATAACTACTGCCTGTTGCTAGTAAAAGTGCTGGTAGGCTTAAGCCTAGCAATGTGCGTGTGATGATTTTCATTTTAATAACCCACTATTTTTAATTTCTATTTTTATTTTTGTTAATTGTGACTAATAACTATTATTATTTTATAGTTGATCCAACACTATGGATGTATCTCTTTCTTTATAACCACCAAAACCATTAGAGACTGTTTCTTTCATTTCCAACTTATTCTCACCAATAGAAACAATTTTTCCATAGTTCTGCCCCATATAGTTTCCAGCCTTTACACTTTGAATAGCCCCATCTGGAACTTTGATCAAGGCCCATAATGTTTTATCTTTATCTACTGTTCCTACCATTTTCAAACTATCTAAAGGAAAACCCTCTAAAAACTCTGGTACTCTTGTTGTGTCTAGCACAATACCATCAGGGTCAATAACTTGTTTAGGCCCGTTGTTAGGAGCTAACATTGCTGCGTCAAATGGATCTTTTTCATGATCTGGATAGTCAAAACGTAAGTAAGGCGTTACCTCCGGAATAGGCTTGATCGGTGTCGGTGCTTTTTCTCTTTTAGATATAAAGTACTCATCTAAATCAGCTATGCTTGTATTGCAACCTGTCAGCATCAGAAAGCTTCCAAATAAACAGGCATAAATGCCTTTGGAAGAAAGTTTGTTTTTAGTATTCATTCTTAATTCCCTCCCGCTTCATCACTAGCTTCTTCTTCATTTAAATACCTAAAAGTCTTAATCGTTGCCTTAAGCGATAATCGTGCAATAGTTGATTTCTTCGCCTTACCGTCAGTATCGGTTAGTTTTTTCTTTTCAGGCTCAAGGTGTATATTATTTATTGTTACAATTCGTGGCAACGCTGAAAGGTCACTGACAAAACCAGCAAGTTGCTTGTAAGTACCTTTCGCTTTTAACTCAATAGGCTTTTCAGCAAAAAACTCTTTATGAATCTCTGGCTTGGGTTTAAATAACTCTATTTCCAAGCCGTTAGTTAAGCCTTTTTCTGAGATATCTAAAATCAACCCTGGTATCTCAGTATCACTAGGTAGTTGATCCTTTAATGCACCGAACGAAGCTTGCATTTCTGCTAATTGTGTTTTGTAAGCCGGTAGCTGATTTGCACGTGCCTGCTTGACTTCGTATATTTTACGCTTATCAAACTCAACTGCTTGAACTGATTTTTGTGTTGCTAACTGGTCAACAATCACTAACTTATAGCCTGCCACCAACGTTAGACCAAATACAACAACAACCGCACCAATTTTTATAGGCAATGAAACATTTGCAGGATCATTTAATAGCTGATTTATTTCATTAATATCAATAGCCATTTTATCTATCCTCCTCTTCAGCACCAGATTTTAATAACTGTGTCACATTAAGACTAAAATAACGCAAATTATTTTCACCTTTGTCTGAATCAATCTCGATAGTATTTAAATCTGATGATTTCAACCATGGTGATCCATTTAAACGATTCATATAACTTGAAACGCGGGCACTAGACTCGGCCTTTCCTTCAAGCTTAATTTTATTCTCTTCTTGTTCTAACTTAGTAAGGTATAGGCCTTTTGGTAAAGCATTCACCATTTCATCAAATAAATGTACAATTCCCGGTCTTGTTGACTGCAATCTTTCGATTACGCCAATTCGATCAAGCAATGCTTTTCTATTCGCATCGAGCGTTTTAATTTCAACAAGAGCTTTATCTAAATCTTTTATTTCAGCTTGGATATAAGCATTTCTTGATTCTTGATAGGATATACGCCCGTCCATATAGGTGTAACCCGCTCCAACAACTAATGCTCCAACAGTAATAGCACCTACAATTGACATAACAAAGTTTTGTTGACTCTGTTTACGTGCTGCTTCGCGCCATGGTAATAGATTTATTCCTGACATTATGAAAACCCTCTTAACGCTAAACCCGCAGGTACTAACATTGCAGGTATATCGCTTGTGAATCGAGCCGGATTAACTCTTGAATGTAAAACAACATTTGCAAATGGATTAGCCAAGGCAGTAGGAATCCCAATAACCTCTTGGATTTGTTCATCAATACCTGGAATGCTGGCGCAACCTCCAGACAATAAAACCTTATCTACTTTATCTTTTTGTGTTGATGCATAGTAAAACTGTAAAAAACGTTGAACTTGCCTAACCATATTATCTCTAAAGGGATCTAGAACTTCTGGCACATAGCCTTCTGGAAGATTCCCATTTTTCTTCGCTAGCCCAGCTTCTGGGTACGATAGACCGTAGCGCTGTGATATTTCCTGTGTTAATTGCTTACCACCAAAGACCTGTTCCCTTGAAAATACTACTTTCCCATTTTCAAAAACATTTATACCCGTCATCGATGCACCGAAATCTACTGCAGCCAAAACATCGTGTTTTTCCATATCATCGATCATTGTTCTAAACAGTAACTCAACAGCGTGCGATTCCAAATCTACAATTTCAACATCAAGACCAGCCATTTCTGCAGCAGCCAATCTAACTTCAACATTTTCAGTACGTGTTCCCGCAATTAACACATCAACCATTTCTGATGAGGTTTCTGAGGGGCCTAAAACTTCAAAATCAAAGTTCACCTCATCCATCGGATAAGGAATATACTGCTCAGCTTCAAGTGAAATTTGAGCCTCAAGTTCTGTTGCTGGTATCGATGCAGGAATTGTTATAATTTTATTAATAGCCATTGAAGAAGGAATGCCTAGCGCACAACGCCGACTCTTTGTTCGACTATTTCTAACAACTTGCTTTATGGCTTCTCCTACTTTCTCTGCTTCATTGATATCTCGTTCACTAGTAACACCTTCTGGTAAAGATGCCACTGCATAACTATCGACTCGATAATCATTACCTTTACGAGAGAGTTCTATCAATTTTACGGCAGATGAGCTGATGTCAATGCCAAGTAGATCGCCTTTTTTCTTTGATAAGGAAAACACAGATTAGTCCTATTTATTGTTGTTATTATTAGAAGAGCTCCAAAACCTCGAACCTCTTTTAAGTTCTGTGAGTAATAATAACGCCCTTACCGATATTAGTCATCATCCATAGGACAGACGGTATTTATTTCTCTAATACCCTACAAAAAACACTCATTTTATAATTAGCTACTGATAAATAATTAATAAAGAACCTAATATTATCTGTAAAATTAAGTACAATCCCCACTATGTCCATTCTCACTAAATTTGTTCGATATATCATTGCGCCACTCATCCCTATTGGGTTAATTGGTATTAGCATTATCACGACAACATACTTCTACTACCAGCCCAAACTTCCATCTGTTGCCGAGCTTAAAAATGCACAGTTACAGCTTCCATTACGAGTTTATAGTCAAGAAGATAAGCTCATTGCCGAGTTTGGCCAATTTCGTCGCCGCCCCGTTACCTATGCACAAACACCACAAAATTTACGCAATGCCTTCATTGCCATTGAAGACTCGCGCTTTTACCAACATAAAGGGGTAGATTTTCGCGGCATAACACGAGCAGTTGTCAATGCTCTTAAAAGTGGCAGAGTAAAGCAAGGCGCAAGCACTATCACTATGCAAGTTGCTCGAAACTTTTATTTCACAAATGAAAGAACATTAGATAGAAAGCTACGCGAAGCTTTTCTTGCTCTTAGAATTGAAAATGAGTTAAATAAAGAAGAAATTCTTGAACTTTATTTAAATAAAATATTTTTAGGTAAACGTGCTTACGGCATAGGCTCTGCTGCTGAAATATATTATGGTAAAAAAGTTGAAGAGCTAACATTAGCTCAAAGCGCGATGATTGCTGGCTTACCTAAAGCTCCTTCACGTTACAACCCCGTTATTAATCCTAAACGCGCGAAAATACGCAGAGACTATATTTTAAAAAGAATGTCGGTCTTATCGTATATTTCTCCAGAAGAATACCAAGAGTCCGTAAACGAAAAACTCTCAGCAAAAATACATACCGTTGCAAACCAAACATATGCACCTTATATGGCAGAAATGGCTCGAGCAGATGCTATAAAACGATTTGGCGAAGAAAATATTTACAAGCTAGGCTTAAATATTTATACAACTCTCGATAGTAAAGCTCAAGATAATGCGATAACTACATTAAGGAACCACCTTATAAAATATACACTACGTCATGGCTATCGTGGAGCAGAAGACCAAATTTTACTAAATAAATTTAAGTCCTCTGAAGAACAACAAAAAAAACTAAAAACTTATAATATTTATGCTGGACTCTACCCTGCATTAGTAAAACTATCAGGAGAAAAGAAAGCAATAATATTGGTATATAAACAAGAAAAACCTATTACGTTAACACTTAAAGAAATGAAATGGGCACGAACTTACATCAATGAAAATCGCCGCGGAAAAAAACCTAAGCGTGTTGATGACGTAATTAAAGCAGGAGATATTATCCGCGTACAAAAAGACGATAAAGGTAATTGGAAGTTAGTTCAACTCCCAAAAGTCACAGGCGCGTTAGTTTCCATGAACCCTCAAAATGGAGCAATTGAGGCTATTGCAGGAGGCTTTGACTTCACCTATAGTAAATTCAACCGTGCATTACAAGCAAAGCGTCAACCAGGTTCAAGCTTTAAGCCTTTTATATATGCAGCAGCTTTAGCCAAAGGCTACTCACCAGCAACTACTGTTGATGATAAGCCAATCGATTTAATAAATAGTAGCTGGGAGCCTAAAAATTATGATCATAACTTTGGAGGACCAACACGTTTACGAAAAGCCTTAGCAAAATCAAAGAACCTAGTTTCTATTCGCTTACTTCAGGAGATTGGACTTGGCTATGCTTTAGAATATGCAAAGCGTTTTGGCTTCAAAAAGAGAACACTTCCTGCGGACTTAACACTTTCATTAGGCACAGGTTCTGCCACTCCTGTAGAAATGGCAACTGCTTATTCAAGCTTCGCTAATGGTGGGTACAAAATAGAAAGCCACTTTATTCGAAAAATTATTGATAAGAATGGTAGTGTAATTTTCAAGGCAGACCCTATCACCGCCCCAGAAATAGGGGGGGAATTAAAGATTTCAATAAATCATCCTGCAAAACGTATTATGAAACCCTATGTTCATTATCAGATTACGAGCATGCTACAAAGTGTTGCTCAGACAGGCACAGGTTCAAGATCTAACCATTTAGGCAGAAAAGATCTAGCAGGAAAAACAGGCACCACAGATGATCAAAAGGATGCATGGTTTTGTGGTTTCACTCCAAGTAAAGTCACAACCGTTTGGGTAGGGTTCGACAAAATTAACCCTTTAGGAAAAAAAGAAACCGCCGCAGGTGCTGCCCTCCCCATCTGGATAGACTTTATGAAAGTAGCGCTAAAAGGAACAAAACAAGAGCGCTGGAAAGCACCTAAAGGTTTAATAAACGTTACTCTCGATGCTGAAACTGGCATGCCTCCAGATGAATACACTATTGAAACAGTGACAGAAGCATTAACCCCCGCACAAATACCAACAGAGCAAGAAATCCAAGAATATATGCTTGCGCATCAAGAAGATTTTTTAGAAAGACAGCAAGGTATCATTCTTAATAATGCCGATCCAGAAACACAAAGACGTTATGAAGAAAAGTTTCGGCGAGAACAAGCACAGCGTGATGAAAACCACAGAAGGCGCGTATTTGCAACGCAAAGAGAAAATGACAGACGACGCAGCCTAGGGCTACCCCTACTCCCGATGCCAACACTTATACCCGCTAGAACCACCCCACCAACTAGCAATAAGACCCCGACAACGCAACAACCTGTAACAAAGGTTATCAGAGTAATCAAACAAGAGAGAGTTGAGATACCGGAACAGCTTTTTTAGCTAACCCTCATACTAAAGCATATACCGAAAATATGTACCTTTCTTCTCTTTCGCAATTCTATACATTGTTATCAACATACAAAACAGCGAAAAAAGGAGGTGGTGGTCTACAAAAAATAAGCTATTTAGCTCCAAATTCATGTACTGCATCAACCAAAACAGTTACATTTTGAGGGTCGATATGCTGGTGAATACCATGACCGAGGTTAAACACATGACCTACGCCATCTCCAAAACCATCTATAACCTTTTTCACTTCTTTTCTGATAACCTCAGGTGAAGCATATAAAGTACTAGGATCCATATTACCTTGTAAGGCAACTTTTTCACCAACTCGTGCACGTGCATCACTTATATCTTGAGTCCAGTCTAAACCTAATGCATCACAACCTGTTTCTGCCATGATTTCTAACCACTGTCCGCCACCTTTTGTGAATAAGGTGACAGGCACTTGCCTACCATCAGCTTCACGCGTAAGGCCTGCAACTATTTTTTGCATATAATCTAAGGAGAATGCTCTATACATTTCAGGAGACAGAACTCCACCCCATGTATCAAAGATCATTACTGCTTGCGCACCCGCTGCAATTTGAGCATTTAAATAACCTACGACACTTTGAGCAATTTTATCTAACAGAAGATGCATTGTTTCTGGCGCATCAAACATCATACCTTTCACTTTACCAAAATCTTTGGTTGTACCACCTTCAACCATGTATGTAGCTAATGTCCACGGACTACCAGAAAAACCAATCAACGGTACGCTGCCATTTAACTCACGACGGATTGTACGCACTGCGTTCATAACATAGCGCAGTTCTTCTTCTGGGTCAGGAATAGGTAAGTTCTTTACATCAGATGTATTCTTAATTGGATTTTTAAACTTTGGACCTTCTCCCTCAGAGAAGTACAATCCCAAACCCATTGCATCAGGAATGGTTAGAATATCTGAAAAAAGAATTGCGGCATCAAGATCATAGCGTCTTAAAGGCTGAAGCGTCACTTCACACGCTAAATCTGCATTTTCACACAAATCCATAAAACTACCTGCTTCGGCACGGGTAGCTTTGTATTCCGGGAGGTAGCGCCCTGCTTGGCGCATAATCCATACAGGTGTGGTATCAACAGGCTGTTTGAGTAAGGCTCTTAAAAAACGATCGTTTTTTAACTCTGAACTAGATGGTTTTTTCTCTGACATTTTTTAACTTCCTGTTGAAGGGGAGCAGGAGGGAGAATCAGAAAGGTGGAAAAGCTTTTAGGATAGGGCTTAGTTTAAAGCTGCTTTAATTAAACCACTGATTTTACCCATATCTGCTCGACCTTGAGCTTTGGGTTTTAGATGAGCCATTACTTTGCCCATATCTTTCATGCTATCAGCACCCGTTGCATCAATTGCTTCTTTAATTAATGATTGAACATCATCGTCACTTAAAGGCTCGGGCAAATACTCTTTAATAAAACCTAACTCTAATTCTTCTTGCGCAACCAAGTCATCACGACCTGCTTTTGAAAATTGAGTAATAGATTCACGACGTTGTTTACTCTGTTTATCGAGTATTGCTAGTACCCCAGCTTCATCAACGTCTTCTCTGGTATTAACTTCTTGTAATTTAATCGCCGCCAGAATGGTGCGAATAGTCATTAATTTATCTTTTTCTTTCGCGCGCATTGCCGACTTCATATCTTCGACAAGGCGTTCTTTTAATTCAGACATTTTAGACCTATTACTTTAAATACAATAGATTAATGCTAATTAGTACATGCGAACGCGACGATTAATCTCACGCTTCAAATTCTTGATGTTGCGCTTAACAGCTGCAGCTTTCTCTCTCTTACGAACAGATGTTGGCTTTTCGTAGTATTCACGAGCGCGAACTTCAGCAACTACTCCTGCTTTCTCACAGGTACGTTTAAAACGACGTAATGCGATTTCAAAAGGCTCGTTATCTCTTAACTTTACACTTGGCATACTTTTATTGCTCTACTTTTAACAAAAACAAAAAAAATCATTTCGTTGCGACCACTTAAACTCAACAACACGAATGAAAAATTGAACGACGTACTATACTCTTCTATTCACAAAAAGGAAAAGCTAAAATATCACTATTTTTATATTTATTTCTCAAACTGTACTCAAATAGCCAACTAATCTGCTTAATCTCCCATTCGTACTAAAAAACCTTAATAGTACCCCCGTGATGTTGTAGAATAATTAACCAACTAAACAGAAACATCAAAACATCATGATTAAACTATTCACTATTATTGCCTTTACGCTACTTACAACAGGCTGTGCTGTGTATAAAATGGATGTTCAACAAGGTAATTCAATCTCTAATGAGACCGTAAGCCAGCTTAGAAAGGGGATGAGTAAATCAGAAGTTGCTTCATTACTTGGCAATCCATTGTTACAAGATAATTTTAGAAGTAATCGCTGGGATTATATTTACTACGCTGGCAAAGGTAGAAAGTCATCAAAACAACAAAACCTTACTTTGATTTTTTCAAATGAACAGTTAACCCAGGTTAGCCAGTAGCTTCTATAGCAACTCACCTATAACCATTCACCTAGATAATAAATATATTGCCCTTCTGATGACTTAGAAGGCCCGATAACAATTGCAGCGTATTTTTTATCCTCATTATTTGCACTTTTTAGCGCATCTTCTTTAGACTTTTTTATGTTTACGCAATTTGCAGCAAATCGTTTTCGGCTTCTCTTAGGTACATAAACTACCGCAAACTCCGGTTTGGAAACCTGAGTGTGCGGGTCTAGCGGCACCATCCCACGCATTCTATTTATCACCCGTAGAAGGCACTGAGTCTGTATCAGCACCTCCTTTTTTCAATTTTTTACCTTCTGCGGCACGACGTTTACGCACCTCTTTAGGATCAGCAATTAACGGTCGATAAATTTCAATACGGTCATGCTCTCGCACTATTTGATCCATTTTCGTCAACTTACCAAATAACCCAACCTTAACTTTCTCAAGATCTATATCAGGAAACTGTTCAATAATTTTTGACGTAATAATCGCATCTTTAACCACCGTACCATCAACTACATCGACTGCCAGTAATGCTTGCTCATCAGCCAACCCATAAACAACTTCGACTTTAATTTTATTAGATTGCGTATCAGTCATAGACTACCTTTGCCTGCCTCACAAACGAATCAACCATGGTATTAGCGACTTGATTAAATACAGGACCAACAACCATACCTAGCAACTTACTTGAAAATTCATATTCTAATTCTAACGATACTTTACAAGCATCTTCCTTTAGAGGGTCAAAGTGCCAAAAACCTTCTAATTTTTTAAAAGGCCCATCAACCAGCTTTACTTCAATCTGCTTGTTTTTCTGCTGATGGTTTTCTGTCGTGAATGACTTATTCACGGCACCTTTTGCAATTGTTACCGTACCTACAACTACATTATTTTCACGCGACAAAACTTCCGAGCGTCCACACCAAGGTAAAAAATCTTGATAGGCGTCAATATCAGCTACGAGATCATACATTTGTGACGCACTAAAAGGAACTAAAGCACTTTTATTAACATGGGGCATGGGCAAATGAGAAAATTAAATTATTCAACTTCCCTATTCTAACAGCGATTATTTATTGCTGTCAGGTTATAATCCACCTTTTATACAAAGACAGTTTCAAGAATCAAATAAACTATGGCAAAGAAAAACAAAAAAAAGAAAGGACACGGTGGGCTAACCATTGCCCGCAATAAAATCGCGCGTCACGATTATTTTATTGAAGACACCTATGAAGCTGGATTAGTACTAGAAGGCTGGGAAGTCAAAAGCCTACGTGATGGTCGCGCCCAATTAAAAGAAGCTTATGTCTTTGTAAAGAATGGTGAAGTATGGATGTCGGGTGCTCAATTTACCCCTTTATTATCTGCATCTACCCATGTAAACCCTATCGCTACTCGCATCCGGAAATTATTACTACACGATTATGAAATTGTGAAACTACGCGCTGCTGTTGAACGAAAAGGCTATACGATCATGCCTTTAGCACTATATTGGAAGGGCAACAAAGTAAAACTTGAGATTGGTGTTGGCAAAGGCAAACAGGCACATGACAAACGCGCATCAGCTAAAGAAAAAGATTGGAACCGTGACAAACAGCGGATTTTGAAAGGCAGATAGGGTTTTAATACAAGCCACCCCCCTCTTTTTCGACGTTTTGTGTGACTTTCTGGCCTTTTACACTCTAAAAACTTACACAAAACATCGAAAAACAAGGGGGGTGGGTTGATAAAAAAACATTAATTTATCATTTTAACCTATATTTAATGCCAAAGATTCTTTCCAGAAGCTTCTGCAATCTCTTTTAAATAATTTTGATGCGACTCTAGTTCACTTTCATTCGCCTTTATAACAGGCAAAACCTTATGATTCGCAGAAAGCCTATTAAATGCAAACCCTGAGTTAGTATTTGTATCGCTGCCATCATTATTAGTCTCTCCTAACAATAATGCGGTTTGCCCTCCTGTCATTGCAAGATAAACGTCAGCAAGGATCTCGGAATCTAGTAGCGCTCCGTGGAGCTCTCGATGCTCATTATTAATATCATAGCGCTTACACAAGGCATCCAATGAATTACGTTGCCCTGGGTGCATCTGGCGTGCCATCACGAGGCTATCGTTGATTTCACAAAAATCTTCGATGGTTCTTTTAGCGCCGCCTAGCAACGACAACTCATGATTTAAAAAGCCAAGGTCAAACGGAGCATTATGAATAATCAATTCTGCCCCTTTTATATAATCCAAGAAGGCGGTTGTTATCTCATCAAATTTAGGTTTATCTGCCAAAAACTCTGTCGTAATACCGTGAACATTCAAGGCTCCCTCTTCACTCTCGCGACCGGCATTAATATATTGGTGATAGTTATTACCCGTGAGTTTTCGGTCAATCATTTCAACACAACCGATTTCAATGATACGGTTACCGTCACGAATTTCTAAACCTGTGGTTTCAGTATCGAGAAAAATTTGTCTCAACATTATATATTGCCCTTCTTTTCATCCATGGCACGATTTGCCAAATCGTCAGCACGTTCGTTACCTTCGTGACCACTATGGCCCTTGACCCATTGCCAATCCACATCATGTTGTTTAACGGCTTTATCAAGACGTTTCCACAGATCCTTATTCTTTACAGGCTTCTTTGCCGCTGTTTTCCAGCCACGTTTTTTCCAACCATCCATCCACTCGGTAATGCCTTGGCGTACATATTGCGAATCTGTAGTGAGCACTACCGAGCATTCACGGTTCAATATCTCTAGAGCACGAATAGCAGCCATAAGCTCCATTCGGTTATTAGTAGTCTCTTCTTCATAACCGTATATTTCTTTTTCATGCCCCTCAAAACGAATTAAAGCCCCCCACCCACCAGGACCAGGGTTACCTCGACAACCACCATCAGTGAAGACTATTACTTGATCAGAACTCATAGGATAACTTCAAAAAATTATAAATTAGAATAGTTTTGACGACGAATTTTTTGAGCAGTGTTATTTAAAACCACTTTACCACCACTTAAAACTGCTGGTGCAAGCCATACTTTTTTATCTGGGCGCATCGCTACCATTTGCTTTTTCGCATGAATCACATACATGTTACCCAGAAAAGACCCTGCAAACTCTCCAAAACGATCCAGCCAACCCAAAGCATCAAATATTCTTTTGTTTTTAACTGCTGGACGCATTCCCATATAGTTAACATCAACCACTTCAAAACCTAGCAATGAAAACCAATCTTTAACGTGTGCAACGCTTCGTGTCTTATAAAGGCTTTCATCCTTTTTAAAACGTGACTTTAAAAATTGTCCAATTCGTGAAACAGGGTTAGGGTTAAAACCTATCAAAATACAATGACCTTCTGGCACAAGCACACGATCTATTTCACGTAGTACTTGATGAGGATCTTTTGAGGATTCTAAGGTATGACTAGCAATCACCAAATCTATATTATCAGTTGCTATAGGTAATTGTTCTGTCGTAGAAATAACTGATGATGGATTACTATCTTGTTCAAATGATGATTTTTTTATTTTGACACTTGTATTATCAAGTAGGGTAAAACCTGCTGTAATACGAGAGTGTTTTAACAAGTCATGCTTTCCACTTAACACACCCATTTCAATAGCGTAGTACCCAAATATTTCAGATAATGTTTCCGCACACAAACAATCTAGCTCCTCAAGGCTCGATTTACCTGATAATGATTCATACCAATTTGATTGGCTATTAACAATGCTTTCCATATACTCTACTGAATTATTACTCATAATATGATAAGGTTTCTCGCATAAGCTTAATCGTACTATATTTTCAGATACGGTACGTAATATATCGCACACTAATATCATAAATTAATTAGCACTTATACTAAAAAATCAGACAATCAGTTATACGTTTAGTGCTTCTAAATTTTGTATAACTTAAAAACACAGGGTTTTGGGGTTCATGACTATTAAAAAACAACTTACTGCAACAGCATCGCTACTTGCTCCTTTATTTTTATGGGCTAGTTTTAGCACACCTGCGCTAGCTAATTCAAATGATACGCAACTGCAAAATATTGCAAAAGAATTAGGGGTGTTACGTTACGTTGAACCACCTAATAAGCTAACACAGAAAACTCCACAAAAACATGCTCAACAGCAACCAGTTAAACAAGACCCTTATGCAGCTAAAAGAAGACAAATCCACCTACAGAATTTAGCAAGAAAGAAAGCCTACCAAGCAAGAATAGCCCAACTACAACGCACAAAGTACCAAAGAGCCCACAAACAGAGACAACAAAAACAAAACAGCTATGGCAATGTTTGGAATCGGCTATACCAAGGTTTTCAAATTCGTGACTACAACAACCAACCTTTAGTAAGAAAATTCACCACACAATTCTCAAGAGACCCACGCAGAATACAACGCCTTGCTGATCGCTCATCTCAATATCTCTACATGGTCGTCAACGAACTTAACCGCCGCAGAATGCCAACCGAGTTAGCTTTATTACCTTTTGTAGAAAGCGCATATCGCAATAAAGCTTATTCACATGCAGGGGCTGCAGGCATGTGGCAATTTATCCCTGCTACTGGAAGACGATTCGGCTTACAACAAACTCGTAGCTACGATGCACGTCTTGATCCTTATAAATCAACAAAGGCTGCATTCGATTATTTACAGAAACTCAATCGTCAGTTTAGAGGCGATTGGTTACTCTCATTAGCAGCATATAATGCAGGTGAATATAGAGTACATAAAGAGATAGCTAAAAATAGATCCCGTGGTAAACGAACCGATTACTGGAGCTTAGACCTACCTAGAGAAACTAAACAGTATGTGCCACGCCTGTTAGCGTTTAAAGAGATTTTTCGCAATCCAAGACACTATCGAGTTCAACTAAGAGGCATTCCAAATACCTATGCACTAACAGAAATTCAAGTAAACAAGCCTGTAGACCTAAAAAAAGCAGCACTTGTGGCCGGACTACCTGCTGACACATTATCATCATTAAATTCTGGATTTTTACACGGCATTACAACCCCTCGTCACTCCAATCGTATTATCTTACCTAGACAGTATGCAGGACGTTTAAATCAAGTCATCCAAAGACTTCCACCTGCAGCTGACGTACATAATAAATCAGCAAGAAAGCACTACAAGAAGAGGCGTATTCGTGGTGGACGTTATGTTTATCATAAGGTTAGACGTGGTGATAACTTATATCGTATTGCCAAAAGATTTGGCACATCAGTTAAAAAGATCAAACGATTAAATAATTTACGAAACAATAAAATAAAACCAGGGAAACGCCTCAAGATCGCCTCTAGGTCACGCTCCAAAAAAAGGTTCTCCTAATTCTTCAATGTTCTAACAAAAAACCACCACTATCGGTGGTTTTTTTATGCCATAATTTTATTCATGCCCAAGCTAAACATAAACAACAAAGATAAAATCAGACAAATACTATCGCACAAACGTAGCCGACTAACTACACAAGAGCAGCAACAAAAGTCTGAGCTCATAGTTAAAAATATCAAACAATCAAGTGAGTTCATACAGGCTAAAAATATTGCTCTTTATCACGCAGTACGTGGTGAGGCCGATCCATCAGGGCTTGTGTCATCAAATTTTACGAATTTAAACAAACAATTTTACCTACCCGTTATTTCTTTAAATAAAGAAAATAATTTAGTTTTTGCTCCTATTAATGAAAGCACCGAATACAAGCACAATAGTTTTTCAATTCCAGAGCCAATCGTAAAAAATAGCAAACTAATAAATACCGAAGATCTTGATTTAGTTATCATGCCACTGCTCGGCTTTGACAACAAAGGAAACCGCTTAGGAATGGGAGGTGGATATTACGACCGTTGTTTCGCATTCAAAAAATTACAG
>JALSLX010000120.1 GCA_026988095.1 Thiotrichaceae bacterium | reverse complement strand
TAATCTAGCAGGAGTTCTGACATCTTGAGCTGCAAGAAATTTTATTAGTATATCCCAGTCTTTTGGTGATAAGCGACTATCAGCTACAGCTCTATCAAGAACTTTATTTGCTGGTGATTCAATATTTTTATCAAACCAAGTTTCAAGTTCATCAGACTCATTTCCAGCTATTATCTGTGTGTACAAATGCTTTTGGTATGCAATGGCAGAAGCAGAATAATCCTTCCATAATGGGACTTTCTTATTACTGACAAGAGTTCTATAAACCCATATTTTATTATCAATATTTCCCCATCTTTTCAAATAGCTTTCAGGTACAAAATGATTTTTAACATGCAACTGTTTCATTTGTTAAAACTTCAATTATTTGTAAACCCAGAGCCTATCATAAACATATAAAAAGCCTATTTGTAATTACCCACCTCCCCCTTTTTTCGATGATTTGTGCGCTGTAGAAGTCAAAAAAACGTACAAAACAGCGAAAAAGAGGGGGGGTGGGTATGCAAATAACTGTAATTTTGGTGTTTTTAAGCCAATTATTGTTAGTCAGGGTTTTTGCTCGATTAAACCAGCCCTTTGCTTTCCCTAAACTCATCATAAGTGCCTTCAAACGCCGTCATTTTTTGATCTTTAATTTCTAGTATGCGGTTAGCGAGTGTTGAGACGAATTCGCGGTCATGGCTGACAAAAATCAGGGTGCCTTCATAGTCTTTTAATGCATTGTTTAGTGCTTCGATGGCTTCCATGTCCATGTGGTTGGTTGGCTCGTCTAAGACTAATACATTGGTGTCTTGCATCATTAGCTTGCCAAACAATAAACGGTTTTTCTCACCACCTGAGCAGACTTTAGCTTTCTTTAGGTAGTCGTCTTCGGTGAATAATAAACGACCTAACAAACCTCGCACTTTTAAATCATCATGCTTTGGTGTACGCCATTGCATCATCCAGTCAAACAGGGTTAAGTCATTATCAAAGTCTTGCGTATTGTCTTGTGGGCAGTAGCCTACGACTGCATTTTCTGACCATTTATAGCTACCGCTATTGGGCGTGAGCTGATCCATTAAGCAGCGTAAAAATGTTGTTTTTCCTGTGCCATTATCACCAAGCACCGCGACACGTGATCCCGCATCGAGGATTACGTCATTACTGGTAAACAGTGGTGCTCCATTAAAACCATGTGATAGCTCTTCGATTACCAAGGCATTACGGTGTAATTTTTTATGTTGAATAAAGTTGAGTATGGGTGTTTTTCTGCTAGATGATTTCACATCATCGAGTTTAATTTTATCTAGTTTTTTCGCGCGAGAACTTGCTTGTTTTGCTTTGGATGCATTTGCGCCAAAGCGATTGACGAAGTCTTGTAATTCGGCGATTTCAGCCGATTTTTTGCTATTACCCGCGAGTAATTGTTCGCGAATTAGGCTGGATGCGGCAAGGTAATATTCATAATTACCGGGGTAGATGCGTAGCTCGCCGTAGTCAATATCTGCCATGTGCGTGCAGACAGAATTCAAAAAGTGTCTGTCATGCGAAATGATGACCATGGTGCAAGTGCGTTTATTGAGTTCGGTGCTCAACCAGTTAATAGTTTCGATGTCTAAGTTGTTGGTTGGCTCATCGAGCAATAATATATCGGGATTGGCGAATAGGGCTTGGGCGAGTAACACACGAAGCTTGCGACCGGGTGCGACTTCGCTCATTAAACCAAAATGTAAGGCTTCTTCGATGCCTGCGTTGAGCAAAATATCACCTGCACGACTCTCGGCAGTGTAGCCATCCATTTCGGCAAATTCAGCTTCGAGATTACCTACTTTTATGCCGTCGGCATCGGACATTTCAGGCAGGCCATAAATACGTTCACGTTCGCATTTTATCTCCCATAATTCTCTGTCGCCCATGATGACGGCATCTATGACGCTGACATCTTCAAACGCAAACTGATCCTGACTCAAAATACCTAGCTTTTCACCAGGGGTAACGGAGATATTGCCCGAGGTAGGTTCAAGCTCGCCACTCATGATCTTCATTAGAGTGGATTTCCCACAGCCATTTGCGCCGATTAAGCCGTAGCGATTACCGTTGTCAAATTTAGCGGAAATGTTTTCAAACAAAGGCTCAGAGCCAAATTGCATGGTGATATTTGCTGTGGAGATCAAAGGAAAGTCCGGAGGGTATAAGAATTGAGGTGGCGTATTCTACAGGCTATTTATTTTTGAGTATATGGTGGAGTTTTTTGCATAAACCCGAGAATGAGTGAAATTTCACCTTGTTATCTATTTGTCACTGATTCGTGCAAAGCTCTCAACTGTGTATTTAAACAGAGTCGAGAAAGCGAGAGTCCCCTGTTTGGGATTACTTATTATTAGAAAATAAGGCTTTATAAAGTTGTACGGGCATAACAGCCAAGATACCAACGATGCTACCCACTAACAATTCTGCGAGTATAAAGGGTAGTTGAGGGATGCTGGTTGCAAGCTCATGTATAGCGTGGATATTGTGAACAAAAATACCACCAGCGACTAAGAGCATTGCAATTGTACCAATCGCCCCAAGCGCTCGAATGATATGAGGTAAGGCTGCTATTAGGAATTTCCCTAATTTATGTAGTATGGCTTTGGTATCTTTTGTTTTATTGATTAATCTTAGTCCTAAATCATCGATGCGTACCAGCATGGCTACAAGGCCATAAATACCAACAGTGGCGAGCAGTGATACGAAAGTAACAACACCTATTTTTACCATGAAGGTACTTTCGCTTACGGTGCTTAATACTAAAACAATGATTTCAATGGATAAAATAAAGTCTGTGCGAATGGCAGATCGAATAAGATTTTTCTCTTCGAGGAGTCGTTCTTCTTCATCTTTTTTCGTGTTTTCTTTAGTCTTTTCATGATTAGTGGTGTCATGATCTTTTTTAGATGTATTTTTATTCTGCTTTTTATGGAAGAAGAAATCATAAATCTTCTCCATGCCCTCAAAGGCTAAGTAGAGCCCCCCAAATAATAAAATAGGTATAATGAGAAAAGGAGCAAAAGCAGAGAGCAAAAAGGCTAAGGGTAAAATAATCACTTTATTAATAACAGAGCCTTTAAAGATAGCCCACAGAACGGCTAGCTCTCTTGAGGCGGACGAACCTGATGCTTGCTCGGCTGCGACGGCTAAATCATCACCTAAAATTCCTGCAGTTTTTTTAGTCGCGACTTGGCTCATGGTTGCCATATCATCCATGAGTAATGCAATATCATCAAAAAGAGCGAGTAATCCAGAGGCCATTATTATTCCTTAATGCTGTTTAATGCTGTTTTTATGGGTTTTAACTTGATCATCCAGGTTAAAAAGTAAAATCTATTCGTTCAGAGCCGATTATGGCAGATTTTTTGGCTTTATCAATGGTTTCATCTCTCGCTAACACGACTCCCATACGGCGCTCGCCTTGAACTTCGGGTTTTCCGAATAAGCGTACTTGGGTGTTTGGCTGTTGCAGGGCTTTATCAATATTGTTAAAAAGCACTTGTTTTGAATGACCAGTTGGTAAAATCACGCTACTCGCAGACGGACCATGAAAGTGGATATTAGGAATCGGCAAACCCAAAATAGCACGTGCGTGTAAGGCAAATTGTGAGAGGTCTTGAGAGATCATCGTCACCATGCCAGTGTCGTGTGGGCGCGGTGATACTTCGCTAAAGATCACCTCATCGCCTTTAATGAAAAGCTCCACACCGAAGATGCCTCGTCCGCCTAGTGCATGGGTTACTTTCTTGGCGATCTCTCGTGATTTTGTTAAAGCAGATTCTGTCATCGGTTGGGGTTGCCATGATTGGCGGTAATCTCCGTTAACTTGTACGTGACCAATTGGCTCGCAGAAGCTTGTTTCAATATTTCCGTCATTAAGATGACGCACGGTTAGCTGGGTAATTTCATAATCAAAATCAACAAAACCTTCGACGATAACTTTACCCGCGCCTGTACGTCCGCCTTCTTGCGCGTAATTCCATGAGGTTTCGATATCCGCTTCTGACTGTATCGTGCTTTGCCCTTTTCCTGATGAGCTCATGATGGGCTTGATCACACAGGGGATGCCCACTTCTATCACCGCTGCCTCAAATTCCTCGCGGGTTTCTGCAAATTTATAGGGTGATGTTTTAATCCCTAGATCTTCAGCGGCTAGGCGACGGATGCCTTCACGGTTCATGGTGAGTTTTGCCGCATTAGCAGTGGGTATGACGTGAAAGCCTTCGTTTTCTAGTTCAACCAGTGTATCGGTGGCAATCGCTTCAATCTCTGGGACGATGTAATCTGGTTTTTCTTGTTCGATAATTTTACGTAACGCCGTGCCATCAGTCATTGATACACAATGGCTACGATGCGCTACTTGCATTGCGGGAGAGTGAGGATAACGATCAAGCACAATCACTTCCACGCCATAGCGTTGTAGCTCAATCACAACCTCTTTGCCAAGTTCGCCACCACCGCAGAAAAGAACTTTAGTTGCGCTTGGGGATAATGGTGTTCCGATGTTTGTGGTCATTAGTTTTGTCCTTAACTTTAATTCTCTTTAATTAGAAACATTGCACTTTTATGGCAGTTCAAAATGGCTGTTCAGATTGCCTTTAAAACTTTTCAATTCGAGGCAGGAAATGCGAGCTTACAAGTGTAAGTGATCATTTTCTAACAAAGAAGTGGGAAGTTTTAAAGGTGATATGAATAGTCAGCGTTAGCCATAAAGACATAAGTAAGCCGTTTCTTCTTTGATGTTCACATCGAAAGTGCTATTAGCTTCGACATCAAATGATTCACCCGCATTAAAGGTTTGGCTTTCACTCGCGCCTGCAAATATAATGGTCATTGCGCCAGAAACGACGGTCATTTTTTCTTTATCACCCGTGTTAAAAACATAATCACCCACAGCCATAACGCCCACAGTGGCTGGGAGTGTTGAAGTTTGAAAAGCGATGGATTTTACTTTTCCATCAAAGTATTCGTTGGTTTTAAACATGGATATTCTCTATTTTATTTTAGAAAGTGTAAATAATGATTAATCGATAGCTAAGTAGTTTATCCATTATTATCCATTTGTGAAAGAGCATTTAAAGCCGCTGCATTTAGATCATTTTTGTCAATTGCACCAATGATAATATAACTTAGTCCATTCTTAGACCATGTTACATAGGGTAAACCCCTTGATTCTCCTGTTTTTGGGAGTAGGTCATTGGCATTGCTTTTCAATATGCATAAAGCAACGGGAAGTCCATTTTTTGGTAAATATGCAAGCTGTATAAGTTTACGACCATTTGAATCGAGAATTTGACCACGTCTAAAACTCAAGTTTTGTTTGCTTAAATTAGGAATGGTTATTTTACTGTTGAGCTGTTCACCTAAATAATAAGAGAGCTTTTCAATCTCTTCAGGGCTGGAATGGCTATGACGGACAGTTTCACGAATATAAAGTAGGTGGTAATCGGCCACTTGAACAATCCAGTTATCACGATCCTCTGTATTGGCGTTTATACTAAAAAACATTAGCGTAGCACCTAATAAAAGTGAAGCCACTAACGAGGTTGGCCAGAGCCATTTTTTTTGATTGCTTGGATGATCTACTTGAACAGTCCGATGTATAGGTGAGTTGTCTGTATTATCTAATTCTGTTTTTTCTAATAATGGAGGGTCTAATTCTAATAAAGAATCAAAAGCGTCCTTGAATGGTAACTCACTTATTGTAAGTTGTTCTAAAAAAGACACTGCACTTTTATCAGTGTCTAGCAGTTTTTCTACTTCAATACGTTCGACTTTATCCAATGCATTATCGGCATAAGCGAGTAATTTATGAGCTTGTGGGTGTAGGTCAGTCATTATTTAGTATTCAATGATGGTGCTCATTAAAGTTGACGATATTTGTACTTTCTTCGTTGAAAGCTAAGCTCTTGGCTAGTGTAATTCGTGCTCTTGCTAATCGACTCATTAAAGTGCCTGTTGGAATTTCAAGTATATCAGCCGCTTCTTGGTATTTTAAGCCTTCGACATAAACTAAAAGAATGGCTTCACGTTGATCTTCTGATAACTTCATTACTTCGTTTAACACTTGATTGATTAAAAAAGTCCCTTCTAAATTTTTTGTCGAAGAATTATCGGCTATATCTTGAATATTATCTGTAACTCCGTTTCCTTGTCGTGTATATCGTGAACGTAGTTCATTTTTCCATATCGAACTCATAATGGTGAATAGCCAACGGTCTAAATGGGTGTTTTCTTGCCATTGGTGTTTTTTTGCTATGGCGCGTTCTAGCGTCGCTTGCAATAAGTCTTCCGCATCTTCTTTTATCGTTGTGAGTACAATAGCATAGCGTCTTAAGCGAGGAATTTGCTTGCTGATTTCTTGGGGTAAATGGTCTTTCTTGGGAGGCATAAGATGATTGTAGACTTTTTATATCTTTTTGAGGGACTTTTTTTTAAGTTGGCGTGTTAACTCTACTGATGCTTGCATCATTTAATCACGGCTTAATTGCTAATCATACAAATAACAAAGTACCACAAAGGAGTTTCACATGAATAATTTTTTAAAACTGTTTTTTTTATCGCTAACATTAGCTTTTACCCAAGTTTCTTATGGTGGCTCTCATGGTAAAAAAGCAATGGGGGGGATGACACTTGATAATGCCTTGTCATCTTTAAGTTTTGTTTCAATCAAAAAAGGAACAGTAGGTGAGACGCACACGATTGATAAATTATCGGGGTCGTTATCAGGAGAGGGTGATTTACTGGTAACATTGGACTTATCAAGTGTGAATACAAATATTGATATTCGTAATGAGCGTATGCAAAAGCACCTTTTTGAAACGGATAAAAACCCTACGGCTACTATTTCTGCAAAAATAGGTAAAGTAGCGGATGGTGTTTCACGTGTTAAAGGAGCTGTAGAGCTTAATTTGCACGGTGTTAAAAAGAATGTGGATTTTGATGCGATTGCAGTGATGTCTGGCGGAAAGCTTGTGGTGAGTTCTGCAAAACCGATCATCATTAAAGCTTCAGATTATGGAATGGAAGATGGTATTGCTATGTTACAAAAGTTAGCAAAGCTTCCATCAATTGCAACCGCAGTTCCGGTTAGTTTTGTTTTAACATTTTCAAAATAATAAACTTGTTAAGGAGCGCTATTACTCTCTTAGTCTCTCCTTAGGGAGTCTCTGGTTAATTAGTTTATTCAGAGGCTCCTTTATTATCTGTGTTCTCTTCTTCTTTTGTTATCTATAAAGTTATACCCAAATATCTCTAAAATTTGATCTACGATTGGAGTAAAGAGGATGTATACTCCGTCTTCAATTATTTTTTAACATATTATTTTAAGAGACTCCCATGACAATCAAGCGAATCGGACACCGTTATATCGACAGTAAATCAGGCACAACGTTAGATGTTTGGTTTCCTCGTTCAAATAAAGAAATAGGGCGTAGTTGTTTAGCGCAAAAAGTGGGTTTGATTAAAAGTGATTTTGTCGAAGTTGAGATTGCATCGGTTGATGATGCCCCAAAATCCGTTGAAGATGCTTATCTACGCCTTCACTTATTATCAGAATGCGCCGTAAAACCTAACGAGATTAACCTTGATGGCGTATTTGGTTTATTAGCCAACGTTGCATGGACATCAGCAGGGCCTGTGTTACCGAGCGAAGTAGAAAGCTTACGTGAGCTAATTGCAGGTGAAGATCATCAATTAAACGTAACCTCAATCGACAAATTCCCACGCATGACGGATTACGTGATTCCTGAAGGTGTGCGCATCGGTAATGCCGATCGCGTAAGATTGGGCGCGCACTTAGCATCAGGCACAACGATAATGCACGAAGGTTTTTGTAACTTTAATGCAGGCACGTTAGGCAACTCAATGATCGAAGGGCGTATTAGCGCAGGCGTATTGATTGGCGAGAACTCAGACATTGGCGGTGGTGCTTCCATCATGGGCACGCTATCAGGTGGCGGAAAGCAGGTTGTCTCAATGGGGCAACGTAACTTATTAGGCGCAAACGCAGGTTTGGGTATTTCACTAGGGGATGATTGTATTGTTGAATCTGGTCTTTATCTAACGGCAGGTACAAAAGTGAAACTACCCGATGGCTCGATCGTGTCAGCACGAGAGCTTTCGGGCGAGTCTAAACTGTTATACAGAAGACACAGTCAAACAGGCGCGGTAGAAGCAATTGTGACGGATGGGACTTCTTGGGGTGGTTTGAATTCGGCGCTTCATAGTAATGATTAATGATGTAACTATTAATGATTTTAGTGATTTATTGATGTTTTAAAATACAAAACCCCGAAAAAGAGGGGGGGTGGCTTAGTATAAAAAGCTCACCCTCCTATTCAAACGCTGGCGCAAGCGCCACAATCATCTCTAGCGCCATTCCCATTTGTTGTTCCTTTGCTTGGCCATTTCCCACTGGTCCATCGACGAATAAGTTAGCCAAGCCATGTACTGATGACCACGCTAAAAGCTCATGCGGGCTAAAGCTATTGGGGTCGTCATCTTCAATTGTTTCCGCAAACCCGCTTTGTAGGTGAGAGCTTAATTGTTTGGTAGCTTGCACGTAAGTTTCATCGTTTGTGTAGATGGTTTCTTCACGCCACATTGCGCGAAAGAAGGCGGGTTTATCTAATGCGAATTCTATATAAGCTAAGCCTACCGCCAAGAATGCATCTCTTTCTTCTTTAATGGCTTGTTGTTTTGCTGTCTCCATTGAATCTGATAATTGGTGGAGTGCTTTTGTGGCGAATGCAGTGAGCAGGGCGCGTTTATCTGAATAATGTCTAAAAGCAGATGAAGGTGAAACGCCAACTATTTTTGCACAGGCGCGTAACGTGACTGCCTCTAGTCCAAATTTTGTAGCGAGTTCGTCCACAGCATCTAATAAAGATTCTGCTAGATTTCCATGATGATAGGCTTTTTTAGTTTGTTTCATATTATACTTTTTAGTTTCAATGTGAACACTGTAAACTTTTTTTCGTTTAGGTCTTGTTTTTTCTTTTAATGTGCGTATATTATTAATTATGTGAACAGTGTTCACTTTTGTCAATCAAAGTTTTGATTTAGTTAATCAGAATATCTAGAGAGAGAGGAAATAATTATGACATCAGCAGACAGCACAATAGAAAATATGGGTAGCCGTCATTCTCGTAAAAAGGGCGAGCGCCATTCTCGTAAAGGCGGTAGGTGTTGTTCAAAAGGTAATTGGTCTGGATTAAATATCGCAGCAATGGTTATTGGCTTTGTACTATTCTGGCCACTGGGTTTAGTGGTGTTGTACTGGAATATTTCAGGCAGAAACATTAAAGATTTGCCACCAGCAATTCAAGAAAAATGGAATGCGGTGTTTAGCGGCGTGAAGAATCATAAAGACTCAGAAGGTGAAAATTCTGTATTTGATGAGTTTCAGCAAACACAATATGACCGTATCCATGAAATAAAAGAAGAGATTAAAACCCGCGCAAGTAACTTTAGAATCTTTAAGTCAGATGCAAAACGTCGTGCAGATGAGGCAGAGTTTAAAGATTTTATGTCGAGTGATAGATCGAAGGATGACAAGTAATAGCTTGTTATCCTATAGGTAGGTTGGCGCTGAGGAACGAAGCCCAGCGTGACTATGGTTGTTGGGCTTCGCAAG
>JALSLX010000119.1 GCA_026988095.1 Thiotrichaceae bacterium | reverse complement strand
TAGTAGCCACAGACTGCCCAACAGGGCCACGAGAAATTGTCGAGCATGGCGTGAATGGTTTATTGGTAGAAAATGAAAATACGGTAGAATTTAGTAAAGCGATAGATCAGCTTTTTTATGATGTGGAGCTGCATAAGCATTTTCAAAATAATGCTCTCGCGTCTATTCAGCATTTAACGGGGGAGACTATTGCAAAGGAGTGGTTGGCGCTTTAAGCCAGATTTTCGGTGGCCCGAAGAAGTTCATTCAACCGAGCATCACCGTAGTTTAATCTAAACCTAGATAGCATATCCAAGCTACAGGCTTAAAATACGGATTAAAATCAACTACTCCTTATTTGCAAACATATGATTTGCTTTAGTTACACCTCGATCATAAGTACAAAAAGTATCTGTTGCTTGGGGTGTTTTAGAATGTATTTTGATATTAACAATAACTTCTAAAGCACCATGATCGTAACAAGCTTGTTGTGCATCTTTCACAATTTCGAGTAAATGATCAAGCTCGCCTTTCATGGTAGTTTCCATAGCACCTACTACCTGAAAAGGTACATTTGCATTTTTAACGACCTTAATTGCCTCATCAACTACTTCAAAGTTATTACCCTCTTTTAAACGGGGAATAATTTGAAAAGCTAAGAATACTTCTTCTTGTGGCTGGTTTGAGGTGGTCATTTATTTTTTACTTGAAATAAAATATTCCAATTTAGGGTGCTTTTATTCTTTCATATTCATATTTATAAGAAATATTTACAGAGTAAAAACCATGCCTATAGTCCTCACCTTCTTTAAATATCTCTTTTGAGACTAACAAACCTATATCATTAAATGTTGACGTAGTCTTTACATTACTTACATCTATACCTTTATCTTCATTATTCGATATCACATGCTTAGATATGACCTTATTTTCAATAGTTATATTATTTCCACTGGAACTACCAACTACTATATCCGTTGTAATTACTTTATTTTCAAAATCATCAAAATCACCATTTTTTATAGGCTTAGCAAAAGTAATCGTTTCTTCATAATGAGTTAATATATTATTTGTGTAAGTACTTGCTCTAACCACTGTCTTAAATAGTGCATCTCCTTCCGCATTAAAGAAGCGAGTTTTTTCTAGGGTTGGCTTCTCATCCACTCTCTCTATTACTTCATATTCTTGTTCTACTATATTATCAAAGGAGGTTAATCTTTTTACTAAGAAATTATTTTCATAAAAATAGGTAATAATAAAATCATTATGTTCTTCAACTAAGTTATTGTTAATATCATATATATACTTTCTTGTAACAGTGTAAGAACCATAGCTGGTCACTTGCTCTATTAACTGATTGAGATTATTATATTTATACGTCGTAATATTAGAATTTCTAATATCTTCACTAATATCTACTACTGTTCTAGTAAGTTTCTTCAATCTATAGTCATCTTTATTTTCTTGAGAATTATCACTTCCACAAGCCGTAATAACACTTAAAACCATACCAATAAGAAAATATTTTAAATAGTTATTCATATATTTACCAAACGCTTAAAAGTTAAAAAATATCACATTAAAAATCATAACCACGTTCTAAGAACGTGGTTATTTACTTAAAGATCGCTAACAGGCTATAGAGCTTTCTCACTTATTTAATGAATAGACAAAAATAACGGATATTAAATATTCACCTGTTTATTAACCTGAGTATATCATGCTCCATATGCTTAGCCACCGAAGTCACCATCACAATATAGACATCACGTTAATAGGAGGATTCTTCAGACATCCCAAGCACCAAAGCCCATAAACTAAAAAGCGTCATAACTACCGTAAACACTATCAAAGATTCTGCCATTGTTATGCCGAATAAAACTTCAGGAGTGTATCCGCACGATGTCATGGGTTGCAAGAAAGATGGGAACCATTTATCTACGGCAAACCAATCAGGGAAATTCAGTGCAAAACCACATTCGCCTGAGATGAAAAGCCGTTCTGTGCCCAGTAGTTGATAAGCTCGCTCCGTCATAAATCCGAAACTAGCCACAATACCCAAAAGGCTGAAAATATTAGCTATTTTAGAATCCCTTGTTAGTAATCCTATTATTGAAAATATGATGACCGCAATAAAAAGTAAGCGGAAGTGGATGCATAAAATACAGGGAGGCTCATTCAAGACGTATTGGTAAAATACAGCAACGCCTTCCATTGAAAGGCTTAGTAGTATTAAACCTATCCAGAGTACTTTATTTTTTATCCAATGCTTTAGAGTTGCGTTAAAATTCATTTTCTATATCTTTTGTTAATTATTCCAAAAGGAATATCATAAAGTCTTAAATAAACAGCCCGTCATTCTGGCATCCGCCAGTATGACGATAGTGACACAAAAAAACATTCACTTCTGAGACTATTAATACACACCTTATAATTCTTAGCTAATTAACGCTCAACCTGAGTAACATCCCGCACCGCACCCTTAGCTGCCGAAGTCGCCATTGCTGCATACGCTCTCAAAGCAGTAGTCACATTTCTTGGGCGTGGCGCTGCCTTCCAACCATCTTTACCTTTTGCATCCATATTCGCACGGCGTTCAGTCATTTCAGTATCACTGATGCTTAGTGAGATTGTACGATTGGGAATATCAATTTCAATCGTGTCACCTTCTTCTACTAAAGCAATCGCGCCACCTTCTGCAGACTCTGGTGAGCAATGCCCTATTGACAAGCCTGATGTTCCACCTGAGAAGCGTCCGTCGGTAATGAGCGCACAAGCTTTGCCTAGCCCTTTTGATTTTAGATAGCTGGTTGGGTAGAGCATTTCTTGCATTCCTGGGCCGCCTTTTGGACCTTCGTATAAGATTACAACTACATCACCTGCTACGATTTCATCGGCTAAAATTGCGGTAACAGCATCGTCTTGTGATTCAAATACGCGCGCTCTGCCTGTAAATGTCAGGCTATTTTCATCAACACCTGCGGTTTTTACGATACAGCCATCTTCGGCGATATTGCCGTACAGCACGGCTAATCCGCCATCTTTTGAGTAGGCATTTTCGATGTCGTGCACACAACCGTTGACCTTATCTAAATCTAATTCATCCCAGCGTTTGCTTTGGCTGAATGCGGTTTGTGTGGGCACGTTACCCGGTGCGGCTTTGTAGAATGTTTGTACGGCTTCTGATGGATTACGTGCAATGTCCCATTTTTCTAGCGCTTCGCCCATGGTTTTTTCATGCACGGTAAAGCAATCAGTGTGAATCATTCCACCACGCTCAAGCTCGCCCAATATGCGGAATACGCCACCAGCGCGATGCACGTCTTCCATG
This sequence comes from Thiotrichaceae bacterium, assembly GCA_026988095.1. Classification (GTDB taxonomy): domain Bacteria; phylum Pseudomonadota; class Gammaproteobacteria; order Thiotrichales; family Thiotrichaceae; genus Cocleimonas. The sequence continues at coordinate 6,480 of JALSLX010000119.1, read as the reverse complement.
TGGAAAAGTTGTGTGGCTGGTGCAACTTTACTCAAGTTTGGCACGACGCGAGAAAGCCTATCCATATCATCCATCGTGAAATCCACTTTTGCCTCATGTGCGGCGGCTAGCAAATGCAAGACGGTATTGGTTGATCCACCCATCGTAATATCTAAACACATGGCGTTTTCAAAGGCTTTGAAATTAGCGATATTGCGTGGCAATGCGCTCTCGTCATCTTCTTCATAATAGCGTTTTGTTAGCTTAACGATTTGACGCGCTGCTTCTAAAAATAGCTCTTCACGGTCTGCGTGAGTGGCAAGCATTGAACCGTTACCCGGTAGTGCAAGCCCCAGTGCTTCGGTTAAGCAGTTCATTGAATTTGCCGTGAACATTCCCGAACACGAACCACAGGTTGGACACGCCGAGCGCTCCATTTTCATCACATCATCATCGGTATTTGCATCATCTGCCGCCGCAACCATCGCATCAACCAAGTCTAGTTTTACAACCTGTTCTTTAATCACGCTCTTACCTGATTCCATCGGCCCGCCTGATACAAATACCACGGGGATATTCAATCGTAGTGCAGCATTCAACATACCCGGTGTGATCTTGTCACAGTTTGAAATACACACCAGCGCATCGGCACAATGTGCGTTGACCATATACTCAACAGAGTCAGAAATAATCTCGCGCGATGGTAAGCTATAAAGCATGCCGTCGTGACCCATCGCGATGCCGTCATCGACCGCGATGGTGTTAAATTCTTTGGCTACACCGCCTGCTTTTTCAATCTCGCGCGCCACTAACTGCCCCATGTCTTTAAGATGCACATGACCAGGTACAAATTGGGTGAATGAATTCGCGACAGCGATGATCGGTTTGCTGAAATCATCATCTTTCATACCTGTAGCGCGCCACAATGCGCGTGCGCCTGCCATATTGCGACCTTGAGTGGTTGTACTTGAACGATATTTTGGCATTTGAGCTACCTGCTGATGATTTTATTAATATTAAGGCTATTTTAATCCTCAATTGCCCCTTTTTAATAGCCCACCCCCCCTCTTTTTCGATGATTTGTACATTTAATTTGCATTTTTCTCGTACAAAACATCGAAAAAGAGGGGGGGTGGCTTAATAAAACAGAGCTTTTATTGAAGAAAACGTAATGATTCTACTAGTTTTTGATACTTTTCAGAGCGTTGTAATAAATTTGAGCCGGCTGTTGTCAGTTTATCAACCGTTTCAGAGGTCAACTCTAAAGAGGTCGGCACATAAGGCAGTTCAGCCTTCTCTTTTGAGTTTAAATCTTGCAGATTAACCTCGATTAAATCCATTTCTATCTTAGCACAATCATCCGTTAGTTTTTTTGCACAACGTCCCCGTGCAATTTGCTTCTTCCATGTTGGGAATTTACTGCGCAATAAATCTAGGGTTTCTACATTATATTTATTGGATTGAATACTGGTAGTCGTGTCGAGCACATCAAATGTAGATGGCGTTATACGGCTCTTAGCAGTATTGGTATTAGGAAAACCAGAGGCATTGACTACAATAAAAACTAACTTCTTGGTCTTTTGCATTTTGTAAGCATTGAAAGTATTCCACATATTGTTGCCGTGATACGTTGTCATATCAATCAATGAGCGAATACCTAAGTTATCCGACACACCACCATCAACTAAATGTAAATATTTATACTCTTTGTCATCACGATATTTTTTTATTGCTAAACTTTGTTCATAACGCTTTTGTTCTTCATCTGAAATATTCTTACTAGACCAAATGATGGGAGAAAAATTACATTTTGAAGCATGATTTTGTAAAGTAATGGGAGAGAATACGACAGGTACAGCCGATGATGCCGCAACAGCACGAGATATGGGGTAATCACTTAAATTAGAACAAATCCAACGGAAATGATAATCCGTAAAAGCAAAGCCTTGCCCTAAAGATAAGTCGGTAGCATTGATGACAATATAGGGAGCATCTTTTCTAAGGTCGCGAAAACGCTTCTTTTTAAAAATTAACTGATTGTAATACTCTGCGGCTAAATCACTGCGCTCAAATAAACCAGGCAATAGACGAATCCATGCTTTTGGGCTAAGCAATGAAAGTCTTATCAGATCCGTTTGAACACGTTTTTTTAAAAACTTTCTCTCAAAATCTGTAAAAATTTTATCACCAAATAAACCATAATACGCGGAGGTAAAACTCCCACCCGATACGGATGAGATTAGATCTACCTCATCTAATAAACGCCGTTTTTTATTATTAATGGTGACATTCGTATCGCGCAATTCTTTTAAAACACCGTAAGAAAGTGCCGCTGCTCGTGTGCCACCGCCTGAAAAGGTGAGGATAATGGTTAGCTCTTCTGAGCGATCATTCTTGGGGATTGATTTTGGTAGGCTTTCTTTTAAAGGAATATTCATTTTCGGCGTTGTGATGCTACAAGCCGTCAAAAAAAGAAAAGTAAAGATGGTGAGAATGATACGCATACGTTAAGGGCATCTCTATTAATTAGGTATCTCTTCTGGCAACGCCAAAAAGTCAGAATCTAGGCGTAACTTTGAAGCCATGTCTAGACCTATCAAAAAGTTACAACAACGAGTCTGACTTTTTGGCTAAGCCCCATCTGGCAAGATTACAAGCTATCATCTCCGTTGTTGTACTTTTTGTAAAGGCAATAAGCATTTTCTGTATAGCCCACCTAGGATATGATAGCTTGTAGTCTTGCAGAAGAAATACCTAATTAATAGAGGTGCCCTTGAGTTTAGTTTCATGTCGAAAATAATTCTATTTAACAAACCATTTGGTGTTCTCACTCAATTCACAGACACCGAAGGACGTAAAACCCTAGCTGATTTCATCACTGATAAAGGCGTGTATGCTGCAGGAAGATTAGACCGTGACAGCGAAGGCTTGCTCATACTAACCGATGATGGAAAGCTACAACACCGCATCGCCCACCCAAAGAAAAAAATGAGTAAAACCTATTGGGTGCAAGTTGAGGGCGAACCACAAGAAAATGATCTTGATAAATTACGTGATGGCATAGAGCTAAAAGACGGCATGACAAAACCAGCCAAAGTACGAACCATGCAAGAACCCTATTTATTGTGGATACGTGATCCGCCTGTGCGTGTTCGTAAAACTATTCCTGATAGTTGGCTGGAGATTACCATTAGTGAAGGTAAAAACCGCCAAGTGCGAAGAATGACCGCCGCGATGGGTTTTCCTACTTTACGCTTGATTCGCTATCGGGTTGGGTCGTGGACAATTGATGGCCTTGAATGTGGCGCTTCACGATTAACAACTAATGCTATTTAACACTGACGGCTAAGATTGTAGGTTGGCACTGAGGCACGAAGTCCAACATGACATTGTTGGTTGCAGGGCTTCACGAATTCAGCGCCAACCTACATTATTTGAATAATTAATCATATTCAGAATCTTTCCAGCTTCTCATAGCACTAAAGACTTCTGTCGAATTATTTAAAGTTTTGTCTGTTGCTTCTGCCACACGTTTTGCCACGTGTGGTAAGTGCGTTCGCATAAAGGGGTTTGTTTCTAACTCTAATGATAATAGCGATGGCACTGTAGCTTGATCATTATCTATTGATGCTCTATCGGCTTCTTCGCGCGCTAATAGAGCACCGCTATCAGGCTCTACCCATTTTGCAAAACCTAGGTTGTCGAGTGTGTATTCGTGCGCGCAGTAGATTAATGTATCGTCAGGTAGTTGTGATATTTTGTGCAATGAATCATGCAAATCCTCCATCGTGCCATTAAATACTCGCCCACAACCACCCGCAAACAGCGTATCTCCACAAAAGAGTTTTCCATTATTCTCTTCATCAAGCGTGTAATACGCAATATGTCCTGCAGTGTGCCCGTGTACATTCATGACTTGAAAGTCTGCTTTTATTTCATCAAACGATAAGCTTTCCCCGCCCTTTAAGGGGTGCGTTATATGAGGGATGTTTTCACTAGCAGGACCGTAGACAGATAAGTTAGGGTAAATACTCAGTAGCTTAGCAATACCTCCGACATGATCATGATGAAAGTGCGTGATAAGAATGGCGATTGGCTGAATATTATCTTTTTTCAACGCCTCTATAACAGGCTCTGCCTCGCCAGGGTCAACAATCGCGGCGTATTGTTTATTTTCTTCGACCTTTTCGTTACAAACTAACCATATATAGTTGTCAGAGAAAGCAGGGACGGTGATAATATCTGTCACAATAAATTTCCTTGGTATTAACATGAACGGAACACTCTACATCATATCTGCTCCATCAGGTGCTGGCAAAACAAGTATGATTTCTAAGTTATTAGAGTCGTTATCAGATGCTGAAATGGCAGTCTCGCACACGACACGCCAAGCGCGTGAAGGTGAGATTGATGGAAAGCACTACCACTTCATTAATGCGGATGATTTTTTAAACGATGTTCATGAAAATAAATTTTTAGAACACGCCAATGTTTTTGGTAATCATTACGGCACATCAAAAGCTGCCGTTGATGTACTTTTAGAAAAAGGTGTAGATGTAATTTTAGAAATAGATTGGCAAGGCGCGCAACAAGTTAGAGAGTTAATGCCAGAAGCTCAATCTATCTTTATTTTACCGCCTTCAAAAACGGAGCTAGAAAGACGTTTACGCGGTAGAGGCACCGATAGTGACGAGGTAATCGCAAAGCGTTTAGGGCAATCTTGTGATGATATTAAACATTACGATGAGTTTGATTATGTGGTGATTAATGATGATTTTGAAAATTCAGTAAAGCAATTAGGAAGTATCTTTCACGCGAATCGTGCCACTCTTGAAAAGCAAAAACAGAGGAATCAGGTTTTGCTGAATGAATTGACGGCTTAGGATGAATGATAATCGAAGTTTTAACCCCCTCTCCCTAGCAGGTAGAGGGCTGGGGAGAGGGTAGAATCTCAAACATAGCATTTAGATTGGACTCTCTACCCCCTCCCTAACCCTCCCCCTGCTAGGTGGAGGGGATAATTATCTTCACGCCTTGCAAATATTATTTAAAGCTTATTATATTTAACCGCTAGCCCTTTAGATTTTTCAACAGGATACTTTTCAGCATTCAGCTCAATTTTTCTATCCACTGCTTCTAACAAATCCACATCTAATTTATCAGCTAAGCGAATTAGATAAATCATAATATCCGCCATTTCTAACGAAACTTCATCAAGCGTATCTTCTGGCAAGCGTTTACTTTGTTCATCGGTGAGCCATTGAAAGTGCTCTACCAATTCCGCACATTCAACAATTAATGCCATTGAGAAGTTTTTGGGTGAGTGAAATTGATCCCAATCTCTTTCTTTTGCAAACTCACGTAAGCGGAGTTTTATAGATTCTAGTTCTGTACTCATAATTTTTAGATGTTGTGGTTAGGACGAATAAAGATACCATAAAAAAAGCCACCTGCTTTTTCAAACAGGTGGCTTTAGTATTTTATTGCTATCTTAATTCTAAAAAATTAAGAACAACCTTTTGGACGAGGTAAACCTGCTATCTTATTTGCAGATTTAATCAAACCACCTTTTGGAAATAGGCTAAAGATGTATTTGTTAGTAGAGCGGTCTTTGCCAAACTCTGCCTTCATCATTTTCATGAATTTACGTGGCTCTGCAACTTGGTTTAAGTCGTAAAATGCTTTACGCGTTAAGTTGATAATATCCCAGTGCTCTTCTGTAAGCTCTTCAACGTCTTCAACGTCTGTTGCGATCTTTACAGCTATTTCTTCTGTCCATTCGCTTAAATCTTCCATCCAGCCTGCTTCGCTGAGTTGTATTGTTTTACCTTCTACTTCGATTTCCATGTTCTCTCCTAACGTGGTTTAAATAATTGGGCAGGAGTATATCACTAGTTGCTAATGAATGAATAAACCTTAATATTTCGGGTTATTAGCCAGTGAGTTTGTTATACAAATCAATCGCATGATTTACATCTTCATGAATTTCTAGCTGCTCACCCGTTAAAAGAATAGCTACGTCGCTATAATCCCGAATAGTTCTCATATTATGTGAAACCATTATGACACTAGATGTTTCTCTTTTAGCCGTAAATGCATTGTGGCATTTCTTTTGAAAGCCTTGATCACCGACACCCATGATTTCATCAACAAGATACACATCAAAATCAATGGCCATACTTAAACCAAATGCTAATCGAGATTTCATACCTGAAGAATAGGTTTTTATTGGCTCTTCTATATAATCCCCAATTTCAGCAAAATCTTTTACAAACTCTGTCACATACTTGATATCAGCGCCATATATCCGGCAGGCAAAACGTAAATTTTCTATTCCACTAAGGCTAGGATGAAAAGAACCAGAAAAACCTAAGGGCCATGAGTACTTTCCTTTGCGCAGTATTTTGCCACTATCAGGGTATTCACTGCCTGCAATTAAACGCAGTAGGGTAGATTTTCCTGCGCCGTTTACGCCTAATACACCGATGTTCTTTTTTTCAG
>JALSLX010000118.1 GCA_026988095.1 Thiotrichaceae bacterium | reverse complement strand
AAATAGGCTTAATATGAGAAAAGTCAGTTAGTTTTCATCATTCTCTTTGGCGCAAGCAAGCTATTACCTTGCTTATCTTGAGAGTATCGACCAATTCCAATGAATTCTCCATCTGCGAGATACATCTTTATCATGTTACTTTCAGGAATATCAGGTAGTGCTGCTTTTAAGCCATGTCTTACGCGGTTTGCATCTGCTTCATTCAAAATGATAGAAGGCAATTTAATTAAAGCGCTATCTATGGGAAGTAGGGTATTTTCTAAGTCATCCGTTTCAGCTAACTTTTCAATATCTTCAATAGTGTAAAGCTTACTGCAATCAAATGGTGAAACATCAGTGCGGCGTAACATGCTGAGGTGTGCACCAAAGCCTAAAGCTTCGCCGATATCCTGAGCGAGTGTGCGAATGTAAGTACCTTTGCTACAGTGCACATCAACAGTAATAGTGTCTTTTGTTACTCTTATGAGAGTAAGCTCGTGAATAGTGATATTGCGAGATTTACGTTCAATTTCAATACCTTGTCTGGCTAGTTTATAGAGTGGTTGTCCATTGTGTTTAAGCGCTGAGTGCATGGGTGGGATTTGTTCGATACTACCTCTGAAATTTTCAAGTACACTTTCTATTTGTACTTCGGTGAAAGGTGTGACTTTACATATTTGTAATACATCACCTTCTTTATCGCCAGTAGTGGTTGTCTCGCCAAGTTGGGCTGTAAACGTATAGCGTTTGTCAGAGTCGAGTAGGTATGCAGAGACTTTGCTAGCTTGTCCAAAACAAATGGGGAGTACACCTGTCGCGAGTGGGTCAAGACTGCCGGTATGACCTGCTTTTTTAGCATTAAAGAGATAGCGGACTTTTTGAAGTGCAGAATTTGAGCTTCTGCCTAGCGGCTTATCAAGCAGTAAAATCCCATCGATATCTTTACCTTTCTTATTTCTGGACATAACTTCTAGGTATTATTCACTCACTTTAAATCAGTATAGCACTCAGCTATTACTGGTCAGATTTGACAGCCTTATCAATGAGATGAGATAGGTCATTAGCACGTTGCTCAGTATCATCGTATATAAATTTTAGTGATGGTGTACTGCGTAATTTAATAGCACGTCCTAATTCTCTGCGTAAAAAACCTGCGGCACTGTTTAAACCTTTTTCACAGGCTTCATGCTCATCTTGATTAAGTGCATCAAAATAGACTTTAGCTTGGGATAGATCTTTAGTAACGGTTACATCAAGAATGCTCACCATGCTAACGCGTGGATCTTTAATCTCATTACGTATTAGCATGGCAAGCTCTCGCTTGATTTGTTCACCGATGCGATCGGTTCTGGAATAATCGTAAGGCACTGTATTAAAGACCCTTCTAATTTTTGCTAAGGCTACGTTGAATTTCAGTACGTGTAAATACTTCGATCTGATCACCTGCTTGAATATCATCGTAGTTCTTAACACCGATACCACATTCGGTACCCATAACCACTTCTTTAACATCGTCTTGGTGACGACGCAGTGACTCAAGATAACCTTCATAGATAACAACATCATTACGAAGAACACGAATAGGTTCGCTTTTCTTGATCTTGCCTTCGATAACCAAGCAACCTGCAATATTGCCAAAGCCAGAACCTGTAAATACGTCTTTAACTTCTGCGATACCAATAAGCTCTTCTCGAAGCTCGGGCTTCAATAGACCACTCATTGCATCGCGTACATCGTCGATTAGTTCATAAATAATACTGTAATAACGAATTTCAGTATCAGATTCTTGTGCAATACGTCTTGCAGAAGCATCTGCACGGACGTTAAAGCCGATGATTACCGCACCAGCACCTTGTGCCATGCTGATATCAGTTTCACTTAAGCCTCCAACACCAGATGAGATAATTTCTACGGCAACTTCTGAGGTTGATAATGCAGTAAGTGAGCTTTTGATTGCTTCAAGTGAGCCATTCACGTCTGCTTTTAAGAGTACTGGCAAAGTAGATTTATCTGCATTTTGCATTTTCTCAAACATCGCATCAAGCTTAGCTGCTTGTTGTGCAGCAAAGCGGTTTTCACGCTCTTTTTCATGGCGTTGTTCCGCAAGTTCACGTGCTCGACGCTCATTTTTCATTACAAGTAAGTCTTGTCCTGAAGCAGGAGTGCCAGAAAGCCCAAGAATTTCTATAGGTGTTGATGGGCCAGCTTCTGTAATCATTTTGCCCATGTCATCTAAAATGGCACGAATACGACCGTACTCAGAACCCGCAAGAACGATATCGCCTTTTTTCAACGTGCCTTCTTGAACAAGAACGGTTGTCACAGCGCCTTTTCCTTTTTCAATGCGAGATTCAATAACAGAGCCTTTTGCAGGCCCTTCAGTACGTGCTTTGAGTTCTAATACTTCAGAAACCAATAGAATTGCATCAAGGAGATCATCAATACCCGTTCCTTCTTTTGCTGATACGTTAACGAATACATCTTCTCCACCCCAATCTTCTGGGATAACTTCAAATTTAGATAGTTCGCTTTTGACTCTTTCAGGGTCGGCAGATTCTTTATCTATTTTGTTGATGGCAACAATTAAAGGAACACCAGCAGCGCGGGTGTGTTTAATCGCTTCTTCTGTTTGAGGCATAACGCCGTCATCAGCAGCAACAACTAAGATAACAATATCGGTAGCTTGAGCGCCGCGTTCACGCATTTGTGAAAATGCCGCGTGACCTGGCGTATCTAAGAATGCGATTGTGCCATTGTCTTTTTTGACTTGATAAGCACCAATATGCTGTGTAATTCCACCCGCTTCACCAGATGCGACACGACTATTACGAATGTAATCAAGCAAGGATGTTTTACCGTGATCAACATGGCCCATGATAGTAACAACAGGGGGGCGAGGACTAAGTTCAAATCCGCTTACGTCTTCAAGTAATGATTCTGATGAGGTTACTTCCTCTTCAGATTTTCCTGCGGTTGCGACATGACCCATTTCTTCAACGATAAGGATCGCTGTGTCTTGATCCACCACTTGGTTGATAGTCGCCATAACACCCATGCCCATCATTGCTCTGATTACATCTGCGCCTTTAACTTTAAGCATTTGAGCAAGCTCAGAAACAACAATGGTCTCAGGAATTTCAATGGTGTGCACAACATTTTCTGTTGGCATTTCGAACCCATGATCAGTTGATTGCTCAATTTTTACGTTTCTAGAGCGTTTACCTTTCTTTTTGCGACGACCGCCTTGACCATTTTTAATATGAAGCTGACCTTGGCCGGGAGTCCCTCCGCGGCCTTGGAAAGGTTTTTTCTTGCCTTTGTTGGCATTCGCGTTGGGCGAAGCAGGGGCTGCTGCAGCTGGAACGGCTTTCTTCACAGGTGCTGCTGGGACTGGTGTGCGCTTAGGTGGTGATGCTCGTCTTTTAAACATAGACGATGCTTCTTCTCGTGCTTTGTTAGCTAAAGCTTCACGCATTTCTTTCGGGGTTAACTGTTTGACTGGCTCTGGTGGCTTTTCTTCAACAGGAGCTTCTACTTCTTTAATGGTTTCAATCGGTTCAGCTATGGTAGCAGTAGTTTCAACTTTAGTTAGTTCGGTGTTTTCTTTTTCTGTAGCTACTACATCTGTCGTTTTTGTTTTAACTTCTTTCGGAGTTTTTTCCGCATCTTTTTCAGCTTCTACTGCGTCTTTTTCAGTTTTCTCAATAGCTTTTTTGTCGCTTGCTTCTTTGCGATCTGCTTTAGATTTATCTATTGCTTCTTCGCGAGCTTTTCTTTCATTAGAAAGTTGTTCAGCGAGCTCGCTAGAGCGATTGGAAGAAGCTTCTAGCTCTTCAATATTAGCAGTATCATTTGCCACTATTGCAGGAGTCTGACGGCTGAAGTTTTTCTTGCGCCTTACTTCGACTGAAACACTGCTTTTACCATGAGAATTTGACACGTCAATTTCACTGGTTGAACGACGTTTTAGCGATATCTTTCCCGTTGATTTTTTTGCCGTTGTGGTACTAGTGCCCGTACGGATGTGCTCAAGTAATGAGAGTTTTTGTTTGTCCGTGATGGTGTCATCAGCGCCCGAAACTTTCATTCCTGCATCTTGTAGCTGCTGCAGTAAGGTTTCTAAAGGAGCTCCGATAAGTTCGGCGAGTTGTTTTATGCTTGTATCTGACATTTAATATATCTCCTATTGGCTTACACATTTGAAGCTTTGTCAGCGGTACTTTTATCTGAGTTTTCTTCAGATTCTGCTTTAGCTTCGGCAAACCATGGCTCACGTGCAATCATGATCAGTTTGGCGGCTTGTTCTTCATCATCAATGCCGTCAATATCTAGTAATTCATCGGTTGCTTGTTCCGCAAGGTCTTCCATTGTGCAAATCCCTTTACTTGCAAGTAACTGAGCAAGAGCATTATTCATGCCTCGCATTTCTAATAAGTCTTGTGCTGGTTTGCCGCCTTCGCCAGTGATGGCTAGTGCTAATAATGCATTACGTGCACGACTTCTTAGCTCTTCAACAATTTCTTCATCAAACTCTTCAATTTTCAAGAATTCTTCTGCTGGTACATAAGCAACCTCATCTAAGCTTGCAAAACCTTCTTCAACTAAGATGTTTGCAACCTCTTCGTCAACTTCTAGTTTGTCAGCAAATAGTGCAACCAGCATTCCTTGTTCACTACGAGTTTTGTTCTCAGCTTCTTCTTCGCTCATCACGTTGAGAGTCCAGCCGGTTAGTTGACTAGCAAGACGTACATTTTGACCGCCTTTACCAATCGCCTGTGCGAGCATCTCTTCATCAACTCCAATGTCCATGCTCTTTTTATCTTCATCTATTACGATAGATAAAACTTCAGCAGGCTGCATTGCATTGATTACAAAACGAGCAATATCGTCATCCCAAGGGATAATATCAACACGTTCATTGTTCATTTCATTAGTAACGGTTTGGATACGAGAACCACGCATGCCAACACAAGCACCGACGGGGTCGAGGTTCGGCACATTGGCGCGAACCGCAATTTTAGAGCGAGAACCAGGGTCGCGTGCTGCACCCATAATATCGATAAGGTCTTGGCCTATCTCTGGCACTTCAAGTTTTACAAGCTCCACTAAGAACTCTTCGTCTACGCGAGAAACGATCATGCGAGGGCCGCCACGACCTTCTTCATCAATTTCTAATAAAATGCCTCGCATACGGTCTCCCGTGCGTGCCATCTCGCGAGGGATCATTTGATCTCGCGGGATTATTGCTTCGCTATTTTCACCAAGGTCTAAAACGATACCGCGACGATCAACGCGTTTCACAGTGCCGAGAACGATTTGACCAACTTGATCTTGGAATGCATCAGCTACTTTTTGGCGTTCTGCTTGTCGAACCTTTTGCATGATAACTTGCTTGGCGATTTGAGCTGTGATTCTGCCAAATTTGATTGATTCAACTTCTTCTTCAAGAAACTCACCAATCTCTAAGCCAAGTTTTCTATCATCTGCGTAGCTTTTTAGAATATGTCTTTCTGGTGATTCGAAGTCGGGGTTTTCATCATCCATGATCTCCCAGCGACGAAACGTATTGTAATCGCCAGTTTCGCGATCAATATCTACACGAAAGTCTTGTTCTGCACCATATTTTTTTCGCGTAGCAGTAGCAATTGCTATCTCTACAGCTTCAAATATATCAGCAGGGTCTAGATTCTTTTCATTAGATACCGTCTCTACGACGTATAGTATTTCTTTGCTCATAGCTGTTTAACCTTTCAGTCAGTCCAGAATTAGTCTGGCTCGATCAATGGACTCATAAGGGATCGCAAATTCTTCATTGTCTACCTGTACGGTGGCAACATCTTCGTTTGCACTCACTAATAACCCTTTAAAATTTCTTCTATCATCTATTCTTGTTCGGGTGCGTATTTTGATTTTTTCACCAATATAACTTTGATACTGATCTGCTGTAAATAAAACGCGATCCATACCAGGTGATGATACTTCTAATATATAGGCGACAGGAATAATGTCTTCGACATCTAGTGCTGCACCAATTTGAAGGCTGACTAATGCGCAGTCATCTACGTTTATGCCTGCGTCAGTTGTTTCAATAAATATACGTAACAACGCGCTCTCACCGTGTGAGCGATATTCATAACCCCAGAGTATAAAGCCTAAGCCTTCTACGGTGTTTTTAACTAAATTATCTAACGCTGTTTGCACGTACTTTCCTATAATATCACTGAATTTTTATTTGTTTTTTATCTACACTTGTTAATAATTCACAAACGATAAATAATAAAAAAGCCCCGTTAAAACGGGGCTTTTTTATTATAAAAACTGCGATGGTCTGCAACTTTCTTGGAACTTGGTAGCGGGGGCAGGATTCGAACCTACGACCTTCGGGTTATGAGCCCGACGAGCTGCCAGACTGCTCCACCCCGCATCAGAGGGAGCGTATTATAGGGGGATTATCTTTAAGCGCAAGTATTATTCTGGTTTTTTATTAAAAGTAGTTATAGATTCTTTTCGATTAGCTTTTTAAGCTTTGCTTCACTTAAAAATCCGGCAAAAATTTCTAATATTTTTTGATCTTTGCTAATCAATACACTATATGGCAATGCGCCATCAGGGTCACCATAGTCTCCCGCTGTTTTGTGCGCACTTTCAACACCGTAAGCTGTTGGGTAATTTAGTCCAGCCTCTTTCATGTAAATATTAACAGCCTCTTTGTCTTCAATGGCAGCGCCAAGAATTGTAAATCCTTTATTTTTATATTCTTCTTGGATTTTAATAAATCCTGGGATTTCAGCACGACAAGGCGGGCACCATGAAGCCCAGAAATTTAATAATACTAATTTTCCTTTATAGTCGGTGAGCTTTATTTGTCCTTTAGTTGCCGATGCTAGAGTAAATTCAGGGGCTTTTTGGCCAATCAGCCCTTTTGTGAACAAAGGTTGTTTTCCATTATCTCTTAACTTCTCGATAAAGTCTGTTATTGCTCCTGAGTTTCCAAACACGGTTTTATGAACATCATTTTTAATAGCAAAATATGTGCTTACGAGACCTAATGAGCCAATAATTACAAGAATGGATACTGTTTTTTTCATACTGATATTTATATTTCCCTATTTAATACTATTCAAGAATTGTATAACGTGATCATTAAAAGGCTTGGCTTTCATTTCTCCTACTATTCTGTAGGGCAAGCTTTCTTGGCTATTTTTGTCGAAGAATAATATTCCTGGTGGGCCAAATAAACCAAACTTCTTTAATAGGGCTTTGTCCAGTTCATCATTAGGTGTTACATCTGCTTTTAGTAATATAGTGCCTTTAAGTGATTCAATGACTGCATTATCAGTAAACGTAAAAGCCTCCATTTCTTTGCAAGAAATACACCAGTCTGCGTAAAAATCTAGCATTACGGGCTTGTTTTGTTGCTTTGCAAGAGCAAGTGCTTCATTTAAGCCGCTAATACCTTTAATTTTTTTAAAAATTAATTTTTTGGTTTTAATGTTTTGTTGGATGCCTCCGCTACCTGAAAAACTACCTTTTAAGGGCTGGATCAAGCTGCTGCTACCATTGGCCGCTCCAAATAAGAGCATCGTACCGTAGATTAGTGTAACAAGACCACTTGCTTTGAAGAAGCGTTTCCAACCGGTACTTGTTTCATTTAGCGTGTCAAGTGCCCCCATATAAATCGCTGTAAATATTATGAGTACACCTGATAACAACATCACTATTTGTATGGATACGACACGTTCTAACATCCAAATTGCAAGGGCTAACATCATGATGCCAAAGCCAGCTTTTACTTTATCCATCCATGCGCCAGCTTTTGGTAATATTTTACCTGCTGAAGTGCCAATGATCATCAAGGGTACTCCCATGCCGAGGCCTAGTGCAAATAATGATGAACCACCTACAATTACATCCTTGGTTTGTGCTATATAAATCAAAGCTCCTATTAGTGGTGCTGTAACACAAGGTCCTACAATAAGAGCAGATAAAAACCCCATGATGCCGGCACTCATCATGTTGCCACCTGTTTGGCTGTTACTTAGGTTAGTAAGTTTACTTTGAATACTGGCAGGCATTTGTAACTCATAAAAGCCAAACATAGAAAGTGAAAGCAATACAAATAATATTGCAAATGAACCTATTACCCACGGGTTTTGTAAAGCAACTTGTATATTTTCTCCACTTAATGCGGCTAAAACACCGACAATGGCATAGGTAATAGCCATTGCAAGGACGTAAGATAATGAAAGGAAGAATGATTTTTTGGTTGAGTTATCAGTGCCCTGCCCAGCAATAATGCCTGAAAGGATGGGAATCATGGGGAATACGCAAGGAGTAAATGTTAAAGCTAAACCCGCCAAGAAAAATGTTATTAATACAATAAAAAAGCTTTCCTCCAGTAATTTATTTGCAAAACTATCTTGTTCAGATATTTTTATGGGGGCGGGGGAGGTGTCTTTTGTGCTTATAGCTGTTTTTATATTTCCCTCAGTACTTGCAGTATTGTTTTTACTAGTATCTTGTGGTGTGACCTTGGCGGAGCTTAAATCAATTTTTTGAGATTTTGTTTGAGGTGGGTAGCAAATGCCTGTTAGTTTGGAACAACCTTGGTAGTTTACTTTGATAGTGACAGATTCTGCATCGCCAACTAAGGGGAGATTAACGTCAAAATTATCATAATAGCTTACGATGTCCCCAAAATACTGGTCGTTTTCTTCGACCCCTTGAGGGAGTTCAGGCTTACCAAGTGATACTCCTGTTGTTGGTTTGATTACCTTAAAATCTAATTTATGTTGATAAAGATAGTGTCCTGGCGTAATGCTCCATCGTACTGTTAAATTTTGTTTGTCATTTGCTACAATGTCAAAACCAAATGCTTTATCAGGTGGGAGAGGTGCATTGGCATCACCAAGCGTTGAAATACCTAGCTCTTTTGCAAGATTAAATCCTTTCGTTGGTGATGACTCAATTTTGGCTGTTGTTGGGGCTTCTGTTTCTAAAGCTGCAAGCTGAAGTGTTAAAGTCTTTTTTTGAGGTGGGTAACAAACCCCAATATCTGCACAGCCTTGTGATTTTGTTTTTAATGAAAAGTTTATTGGAGAAGATTCGCTACGAATGATTGGTATATTAACAATCATCTTATTGCGGTAGACCTCCATTTTACCAAACCCTGGGTCATCTTTCATTTTTCCTTTTGGGAAAACAGGTGTGCCTAGCGTTACACCTGCCGTATCACTATCGAATGAAAAGCGTTTGCGATACATATAATAACCATCAGCAATATCCCATGTCGCTTGAATACTGTCGGGAGTATTTTGAGAAATTGAGGCTTTAAAAGCTACATCAGGTTTGAGTAGGTCTTCAGAACTTGCTGAGAATCCATTTAAGCTGAAGAGCAATAAAAACGAAGCGGCAAAGAAGGCAAATAAAGTATTTTTCATTGTTTTATAGCGTCGGTTATTATGAATAGTGGAATTATACACATTTACGTTGTTGGTGACCAAGCTGGATGCAGGCTTCTTGATAGTTTTTCATATTAGGTCAAGTGTTCCGCAATTATGTGTTTTTAGTATTGCAAATAAAACCACTACTATAGTATATTACCATATTCTAATGTTTGTATCTCTGGAGAGAAGAATAATGGTACTTTGGGTATTATTGGTTTGGCTGGTTGTTGGCGTGATTACAGGTTTTCTTACGCGTAAGATATCTAAAAGAGTTTCAGCTTTTGGAATGATAGGTGATGGAATTTTAGGGGGGGCTGGTGGTGTAATAGGTGGGTACCTTGTTGCGTTAACAGCAAGTGGTAGTACATTAGGTGGTCTGATACTTACCATTGCCGCGGCGATTGCTTGTGCGATTCTAGCTGTATGGACAACTAAATTTATCACTCGTCCTTAAATTTATAAGAACCTAGGAGTCATCATGGATAGTCAGCAGAAAGAAGGGCAGCAAAAAAGTTTTTTTGAGCGTATGGGTGAATTATTAAATACGCCACTACCAGGGACGGTTTCAAAAAACAAATCCCCTGTTTCACCCGTAGAAAAACGGGATGATTCCATTCTGGTGCGTGTGAAAGAAATTTTAAATACCCCATTGCCGGGGAGTGATGCTCTGGATAAAAATTTGGCAGAAGCTATGTTACCGAAGATTACAGAAGTGGATGTACAAGAAAATTGGTGGGAAGCTGATTGGGCTGCTTTTAAGACGCATCAAGAGCAAGATCGTAAAGGCTTAAATATTAAGCAGCGTCAGGATCAAACTAGCTTTGCAGAATATCAAGAACAA
Source organism: Thiotrichaceae bacterium (assembly GCA_026988095.1). Lineage (GTDB taxonomy): Bacteria > Pseudomonadota > Gammaproteobacteria > Thiotrichales > Thiotrichaceae > Cocleimonas. The sequence goes on along the minus strand of JALSLX010000118.1, from coordinate 31,563 downwards.
GAACGCGAGCAATTCGGGAATTATCAAGCGCAAGAATTTGATTTATTCCAACAGCAACAACAAGCTAAGCTAAATTGGATTCAAGAGCAACAGCTAGCCCAAGCTGCTGGAGTGCAAGTGTCTGGAATGATTCCACCCGTGGCACCTGTAGCTCCATTAGCCCCGGAGATTCCAACACCACCTTGGATGCGCTCATAATAATTTGGCATTTTTAAGAGTTACTAGTTTCTTTATTGTTTTAGTTTGATGGTTGTCAAAAGCAATCTGGATCATTAGGCTAAAACTGTTTATAGTTTCATCTCTTTTATCCGATAAAGTCTTACTGGAAATTAATTAAATGATTGCTAACGACGTACTACGCCGTCTTCGCTATATTTTTGATCTTAGCGACTCAAAAATGATTGCCTTATCAAGCAATGGTAAACATAAAATAACTCGTACTGAAATTAGCGATTGGCTAAAAAAGGATGATGATCCTGCTTACAAAGTCTGTAGCGATACGCAGTTTGCCATTTTTCTTAATAATTTTATTTCAGAAAAGCGCGGTAAACGTGACGGAGTTCAGCCAGAGCCGGAAAAACGCCTAAGTAACAATATGATTTTTATGAAATTAAAAATCGCATTAAATTTAAAGGCTGAAGAGGTATTAGAAATATTAGAGCTGGCTAATTTCAAACTAGGAAAACATGAATTAAGTGCTTTTTTTCGTAAGCCAGGTCATAAGCATTTCAGAGAATGTAAAGATCAAGTATTACGTAATTTTTTACAAGGTTTAGCGGTTAAATATCGAAACATAACTAATAAAAATACTGATGGTAAGAAATCAGCAAAGCAAACTGATCAAACAGTTGCAAAAAAGCCATCTTCTAGTTTTTATAATAAGAAAATATCTCCTAAATAGTCTTTTAGAGGATATTTATTAGGCCACCTCCCCCTTTTTTCGATGATTTGTATGGAGAATGTTGTCGTTTCTGTGTGTTTTAGCAGGGTTTCTTGGTGGGTGTATCAGTTTTCTACTAAAAAATAGCTTGTGATATCCCTGTTTTATGTGCAAATCAGCGAAAAAGAGGGGGGGTGGTCTATTAAAAAGGCTATATTCCTTGTTTTTTGTCTAAAAACGCATCTGAAAAGCCAATTAATACGATATTGGAAGTGTAAGGTGTGATGTCAGTTGATAGATAAATTATTTTGATGGCAAGTCACTTCTTTGTGCTGATTAAAAGTAGAAACTGACAAACGATACTACCGTTTAGCGGAAAAATTTGTGCTCATTGTTATTGAGCATACACTGTTGAGATGTCTACTTATCAGAGTAATCGCGTCGAGGGTATCACTTATTTCTTCACTGTTAGGTTAGCAGATGGTGACGATTTTTTGGTGAATAATATAAAACTATTTCAAACCGCTTTGCGTAGCGTGATGAGAGAACGTCCTTTTTATATTGATGCTATGGTGGTGTTACCAGACCATATTCATTGTATGTGGACATTGCCAATAGTGCGTAGCTATTTTTTATTAAGATGGCATTCAATTGAAAAACGATTTACAAAGTTATTATATCTATCAAAAACAGCTTCAAGCGTTAGTGTAAAAAAACCTAATCAAATCATTTGGCAACAATCAATAGAGCGTAATGAAATTTTTGATGATTTATCGTACAAAACGCATATGGATTATATTCACTTTAATCCTGTGAAGCATGGGGTAGCCGACTTGGTTGTTCAGTGGCCATACTCAACATTTCATCGGTTGTCTGATCGAGGGCTATACCCTATCGAATGGGGGGAGGATGTTTCCTTGGGGATAGAAGAAGAAGCCATGTAGATATTATTGAGGTTAAAAAATATCACTTGGCTTTTTTAGGTCTATTTATAGCTAAAGCCACAATAACCAAAGTCGAACCTGCAATGGTTAACCAGCTCCATTGCTCGTCAAAAAATAACCAACCCTGAAACGCGGCCAATGGCGGAACGAGATAAAAATAACTCGCTACACGTGTCGCTTCGCCGTGGCGAATCATATACAGCAGTAATAAAATTGTGATGGCCGATAACACAACAACCAACCATGAGAGTGTTGCTACAAAGGTGACATTCCAGTCAACGATGCCAATTTCTGTGGTAAAAGATAATAGAGTGAAAAAGAGCAGAGTCGCGCCGTATTGATAGCTTGTGCCAGTAATAAGGTCTATATTTTGTGCGTAACGTTTTTGTATTAACGTGCCGGCGACAATGGCAGGTAACGCGACAAGTAGCCAAATCATCCCTTTTGTGGTGATCGTTCCTTCCCAGCTTGATGTACCATAAAGGACGATGAGTACGCCTAATAATCCCAGTGATAAACCTAACCATTCGTGTTTATTGATTGCCGTGTTTAAAATCATACCAGAAAAAACAGCAAGTAATAATGGGTTTAGGCTGGTGATTAATGCAGCTAACCCTGCAGATATATTGGCATCAATCGCTGCGAATACTCCGCCTAAATATACACCATGAATTAATACGCCGACTAGCGCTTGAATGCTGGCATCGAACAAGCTGATTTTTGGTCGTCTTAAAATCACAATGAGAATAAGAAATAAAGGCACGACAAAAATCATTCTCCACATTAATAAGGTGAACGGTTCTGCGTAAGGTAAGCCAAATTTTGCTCCAACAAAACCTGTTGACCAGAGAAGAACGAAAATGAAGGGGATGAAGCGTGTCATGGTTATTATTTTCTCTTTCTGGGTGGGTTGAGAATGTAGTGTTTCGTAGGTTGGGTATATTAGTCCAACTTACAATTTAAGTTTTCATGATTTAATGAAAAGTATTTCGTTATTTATAGGATCCTATTGTTTTCTACATCAAATAGAAAGAAACAGTTTTCAATTGAATTTATCGGTACAATAGGCCTTATGAACATATCTGCCCCCGACATATTCTCTTACCGTAAATTTTGGCCACACAAGTTTGGGCCAGCACCCGTGTTGCCTATGTCGCGAGACGAGATGGACGATTTAGGCTGGGATTCTTGCGATATTATTATCGTAACAGGCGATGCTTATGTGGATCACCCTAGTTTTGGTATGGCAATTATTGGGCGATTATTAGAGTCGCAAGGCTTTCGTGTAGGAATTATTTCGCAACCCGATTGGCGCTCGGCAGAAGATTTTCGCAAGCTAGGAAAGCCAAGCTTGTTTTATGGTATAGCGGCAGGGAATATGGATTCTATGGTGAATCATTATACTGCCGATCGAAAGCCAAGGTCAGATGATGCCTACACCGCAGGTGCGAAAGCGGGCAAACGCCCCAACCGTGCAACCGTGGTTTATGCTCAACGTGCGCGCGAAGCTTTTAAAGGCGTGCCAATTATTATCGGTGGTATTGAGGCAAGCTTACGTCGTATCGCCCAATACGATTATTGGACAGAAAAAGTCAGGCGCTCAATTTTGCCAGATTCAAAAGCGGATATGTTGCTATTTGGTAATGCCGAGCGCGCCATTGTTGAAGTCGCTCATCGCCTCGCGGCAGGTGAAAAAATTGGTGAAATTACTGATATTCGTGGTACAGGTTTCATGCGCCAAGGTATTCCCGAAGGCTGGACGTTAATCGATTCGACTGATATCGATGAGGTTGGCTCGATAGAGCACCCTGATGCCAATCCGTATATCGATACAACGAAGAGCAATGATTGTAAAAAGAACGATGAAGATGCTTTAACCGAAGAAAAGCTAAATAGCACCGCTGCGAAAGTGATTCACTTTCATGAACGCCCGAAAAAGTTAGATCGCACAACCACAGTTATCCGCCTTCCTTCGCACAACCAAGTGGTTGAAAGTAAAGTTTTATATGCGCACGCCTCACGTGTGTTTCACCTGGAAACTAATCCTGGTAACGCCCGCTCGCTAGTGCAAATGCACGGCAAGCGCGATGTTTGGCTTAATCCTCCGCCACAACCTTTGAGCGCGCCAGAGTTTGATCGTTTGTTTGAAATGCCCTACACACGTAGACCGCATCCATCGTACGGCGATTTAAAAATCCCCGCTTACGACATGATTAAGTTCTCCATCAATATCATGCGCGGTTGTTTTGGCGGTTGTACTTTCTGCTCTATCACCGAGCATGAAGGGCGTATTATCCAAAGCCGTTCTGAAGATTCGGTAATTCGAGAAGTCGAAGCCATTCGTGATAATGTACCAGAATTCACAGGGATTATTTCAGATTTGGGTGGGCCAACCGCCAATATGTATCGCCTTTCTTGTAAGAGTAATAAGATAGAAGAATCGTGCCGTCGTCTATCTTGTGTCTATCCTGGGGTTTGTGAGAATTTAAATACCAATCACAAGCCATTAACAAAACTATATAAACGCGCGCGTAATGTAAAAGGCGTGAAACGTGTCTTCATCGCATCAGGCTTGCGCTACGATTTAGCCATTCGTGATCCAGAATACGTCAAAGAATTAGTCACCCATCATGTCGGCGGTCGCTTAAAAATAGCGCCAGAACATACCGAAAAAAGCACATTGTCAAGAATGATGAAGCCACCGATTGGTAGCTATTATAAATTTAAAGAACTATTTGAGAAATACTCAAAAGAAGCGGGCAAAGAGCAATATCTAATCCCGTACTTCATTTCATCGCACCCAGGAACAACCGATGAAGATATGATGAATCTGGGGTTATGGCTAAAAGAAAATAAATTCAAGCCAGATCAAGTGCAACAGTTTATCCCCACGCCAATGGCGCTGGCATCAGCGATGTACCATACAGGCGTAAACCCACTTAAAAAAGTAGGTTCAGATACCGAGCATATCGACACCGCCAAAACCGCCAAAACAAGAAAGCTACACAAAGCCTTCTTACGCTATCACGACCCAGAAAACTGGCAGATGATTCGCGTGGCGTTAAAACGCATGGGGCGTGAAGATTTAATCGGAAATGGTAAAGAACATTTAGTGCCTGAATTCACACCGCGTTTAGAAAAGAGGGTGGGTGCAGGCAAATCGAAGGGCAATGACTTTCATCACCGTATAAAAGTAAAAACAAAAGGTAATCCAAGAAAAGGGCAGTCTTTTACAAAAGCTAAAGCCAAAAAGAAAAATACGGGTAAACCTGCGCGACGTAGATAGCTGTTTTCTTTTACGATAAGAGATAAAGGCTGTAAAAAATCATTACAATAGCTTGAATACTTTAAAGTGAATAAAAATATGTATATAGGTCAAGCATCTAAAAAAAGTGGAGCAACGGTTAAAGCGATTCGACTTTATGAAGAGTTAGGTTTATTGCCGAATATTTCTAGAGAAAACTCATATCGTGTTTTTACAGAAGAAGATATATTTATTATTAAGTTTATTAAAATTGCACAAACATTTGATTTTAAACTCTCAGAATTAAAAGATGTTATTTACCCTCAAGGAAACTTGGCAAACTGGGAGAATATTAGGAGGGCTATTTCTTCAAAAGAACAAAAAATCACGAAGGAAATTTCAAGACTTCAGAATCATAAAAAAGACTTAGATAGCTATAGCGATGAAATTAAGCAGTGCCTTTCTGATTATTCAGATTGTTTATTTCCGCAAGTTAAAAATTGAGACTTGACTCTCCCCGCTGGGGGAGGGTTTATATTGGTGTTTTCTAACTAATTAGGGAGCACATTATGAAAAGTAAAAGTGAAAAAATATCGGCAGAATATTCAAAAGCTATCAAAGAAAATAAAAATATAGTTTCAGCGACAGGAGGGGCAAAATTTGCAGACTATTCGGTTCATGAATTAGAAAACTTACCAGAAGGAATGACAGACAACTCCTTTGGTTGTGGTAATCCTTTAGCGACCAGTTCAGTGAAAGAAGGTGATGTAGTTTTGGATTTGGGATGCGGTACGGGTCTTGATCTTTTGTTGGCTGCTGAGAAGGTAGGTGCAGAAGGATTAGTCATTGGCATTGATATGAATGAGGATATGCTAAACAAAGCACAAAAGAACATTGATAAATCAGGGTTCAAAAATATTGAATTAAGAAAGGGGTTGATTGAAAACTTGCCTATTGATTCTGAATATATCGACTGGGTAATTTCAAATTGTGTTATTAATCTATCGTCTGACAAAGAAAAGGCTTTTACTGAAATTGCTCGCGTATTAAAACCCAATGGGCAAATGTTAGTCTCGGATATAGTCTCCGAAAATATGCCAAGGTGGGTTAAACGCAGTGGGATATTAGTAGCTGCTTGTGCAGGTGGAACTATATCTGAACAACACTATTTGCAAGGGTTGAAAAATGCAGGGCTTACGGATTGCAGCGTTGTTGCAAGGCAGTATTATGAGCCATTACAGCTGGCTTCTGCTGTTATTGATTTACTTCCTCCGTTTCTAACTAAGTTATCGTGTTGCGGGAAAAGTATAGTAGAGCGTTTGCTTATTAAGATTGCCTCGCCAATAGCAAAAAACCTTTGGAGCGCTAAATTTGCTGGAAAGTTAGGCTGAAAGTAGTATTTGTTATTGTCCACCCCCCTTATTTTTTACTGTTTTGTAATCAAAAAACACGTATTTCCTCGTACAAATCGGCATAAAATAGGGGGGGTGGTATTAAGAAATCCTAATCCTAAGCACTTTTTACGGGCGTTCTAAGCGTAAACCACGCATGAATGATCAATGTGAACATTATAACCCCGCCGCCAATCACTACATGATTCGAAGGCGCTTCGCTTAAAAACACCCAAGCCAAGTACGCACCAAAAACAGTTTCCAATGGCATAATCATGCCCACGTCTGCGGCAGGCATATAGCGCGGGCCTAGAGTAATCAATGAGAAAGCCAGCGTTGTCACTAACCCCATCATCCATAAATAAGGGATGGCTTGTGCTTCTAATAAAAGTGGGCTTGTAGTAAACGCAATAACAATGGCAGATATGGCTGTTGTGGTTAAACCGGCAATCGCCATTGCAGGAATCATGTTGATGTCTTTAGCTTGACGCGTGATGGTGAAGTTGATGGCTAATAGCACCGAAGTTGCCAATGCGCTCATATCGCCCCAAAATCCGCCGTGTTTAAAGCTGTTAAGCATAATGGCGCTGGTTGCACCTATAATAACAAACATCGTTATCCATGTTCTTAGATTCGTTTTTTCTTTAAGAAACGCCCAGCTTAATAAGGCAGCAAATACAGGTGAGGTGCTAATAATCACTAATGCATTGGCGATGCTGGTGTATTGAACGCCTGTGACAAAGAAAATGGTGCTTAATCCAAATAGAAACCCGAGTACTATCCCGCGTTTTCCGATGTTTTTAAATTGTTGAAGGGTGGTGTTACGGTATGTAAGTAAAATGACCAAAAAAATACCGAAAGAAAATAGCAGTCCACGCCAGAATAGGATTGTCCATGTGTCAGAATTAGCAAGACGAATCAGTAATGCATCTGGACTAAGTATAAATACGCCTAATATTGTAATTAGTAAGCCTTTCAGGTGTTGGGACATAAGTTATAAGGTAGTATTTGATAAAAAGTATCGCGATTTTATAGATAAAGTTACTTTACGTGGTGTTTATTTAGAAAAAGAGTGAATTAATTTAAACTACTGCTTGTATCATGGCCGAGATTCTCATAAAATGTCGCGTTCTTTGAAACAGGCCGCTGTGAGTTAATATTTTATATTACAAGGCTACTTGGATTAAACCAAATTTAAGATTTTGATTAAACCTACAGGGCTTTACTTGAAATCATAAGAATATACACCTTCATTTCTGGAGAATTGAAATGGGAATTACAGTTAGTGCAAAACCTGCTGAAGTAAAACGCGATTGGTTTGTAGTAGATGCAGATGGCAAAACATTAGGTCGTTTAGCAAGTGAAGTTGCTCATCGTTTACGCGGAAAGCATAAGCCTACTTATACACCTCACGTAGATACAGGTGATTACATCGTTATTATCAACGCTGAAAAAATCCGTGTAACGGGTAATAAAGCAAAAGATAAAATGTACTACAGAAGTACAGGTTACATTGGTAACTTAAAATCTACTAACTTTGAAAAGTTAATCGCTCACAAACCTGAGCGCGTACTTGAGTTAGCTGTAAAAGGTATGTTACCTAAAGGTCCTTTAGGACGTGACATGTACAGAAAATTAAAAGTATACGCTGGCACAGAGCATAATCATCACGCTCAACAGCCTATCGCTTTAGAACTATAAATAGAGATTTATAATAATGGCAACTACTACATATTATGGAACAGGTCGACGCAAGTCATCTACAGCTCGTGTATTCATGAGTAAAGGATCAGGCGCGATCGTTATTAATAAACTACCACTTGAAGAATACTTCGGTCGTGAAACAGCCCATATGATTCTAAAGCAACCATTGGTTAGTACAGAAACTAACGGTGATTTTGATCTGAAAATCACAGTAAAAGGTGGTGGAGATAGTGGTCAAGCTGGCGCGATACGTCTTGGTATTTCAAGAGCATTACTAAAGTATGATGAAAGTCTACGTGGAACGCTTAAGAAAGCAGGCTTCTTGACACGTGATGCACGTAAAGTTGAAAGAAAGAAAGTTGGTTTGCACAAAGCACGTCGTGCAACTCAGTTCTCAAAGCGTTAATACGTTTTTCGCTTTTAAAAAAGCCACTGTTTCATACAGTGGCTTTTTTTTGTCTGTAATTTAGAGGAAGCATACATATCGAACAATGCTTTCTACAAAAACCATTAAGTCTGTGATAAGTTTAAAACTAATAAATATTTTAAAAAAGAAACTACTATGCAAAAACGATTTTCTACCAAAGACCTAGTTCTCTATACTTTTTTATCACTTATTATATTTCTTCTCTTGTTGGCAATGTATCAAGTTGACCGTCAATGGGATAAATTAACCAAGCTTGAGCAATCATTTGCTAGCCAATCTAAAGATATTGGTAGTTTGCGGACAAGCTTGGCTGGTCTAGATAAAAAAATAGATCAGGGTGTGATGGTTGCTAATACCACAGGAAACTTATCTAAAAATAAAAACGAAGCAGTTCCAGAATCCTTCAAACGAGCATACGTGGCAAGCCAAAAAGAGAATTATGCTACAGGTGATTGGAAGACCAGCTCTTTTACCTCCACACTAAAAACCTTAACGCCTTTAGTTGCCAATGAGGCTGACTCCTCAAGTGTTCATAACTATGTACTTGAATCATTAGTCACACGTAATCCGGATACGCTTAAACAAACTGGGCTGTTAGCAAAGAGCTGGACAATTAGTGATGATGGTTTAGTAATTACCTTTCAAATGCATGAAAATATTGTATTTTCTGATGGGGAGCCAATGACAGCCGAAGATGTCGTCTTCACATTTGATTTTACCTTTAATAAAGATATTAAAGCACCCGCACAGCAAGCCTATCTTGAACCTATTGAATCTGTTAAAGCCACGGGGAAATATGAGGTGGTGTTTACATTTAGACGACCTTATTTTGAAGCTTTGGGCATGGCTGGTGGAATGGCGATTCTTCCTAAGCACTTTTATGAAAAATACTTAGGTGATATTGAAGCCTTTAATACCTCAAAAGGTTTATTGCTAGGTAGTGGTCCTTATAAAATGCCAGACCCTACTAATTGGTCATCAGATCAAGGTGGGGTAGATTTGGTTAGAAATACTCGTTATTGGGGAGCGGTACAACCACCTTATGACAAGATTGTTTGGCGTGTGATAGAAAATGCTAGCGCACGTTTAACGACATACCGTAATGGTGATTTAGATTCTTATGTCGCACGCCCAGTGGAATATAAAAAGTTAAAAGATGATAAACAGATCGCGGATATAAGTCATAATTTTGAGTATATGCCACCTACTGTTGGTTATTCTTACTTAGCGTGGAATCAATTAAAAGATGGTAAAAAAACGATCTTTGCTGACAAGCGAATCAGACAAGCGATGACTTATTTAACCGATAGAGAAAAAATCAATAAAGATATTTATCTTGGCTATGCAGAAGTTGCAATGAGTCCTTTTAGTCCACGTAGTAAACAGCACGATACAAGCTTATCTCCGCGTAAACCTGATCTACAAAAGGCGTTAGCTTTATTAAAAGAAGCAGGTTACGAAGATAGAAATGGTGATGATGTATTAGAAAATAAAGAAGGTGAAGATTTTGAATTTGATCTTACCTATTTTCAGGGTAATGAAGATACAGGGCGTACTGTTTTATTATTAAAAGATATGTATGCACGCGCGGGTATAAAACTAGTTCCACAACCTACAGAATGGCCGGTAATGATTGAAATGCTCAATAAAAAGACATTTGATGTGATTACATTGGGTTGGACGAGTGGGCTAGAAACCGATATATACCAAATGTTTCACAGCTCCCAAGCTAAAACTGATGGCAATAATTTTATCAGTTATAAAAGTGATGCTTTGGATAAAATCATCGAAGAGGCAAGAGTAATAGTAGACGAAGAGCAACGTATGCCTGTTTGGCGAAAAGCAGAAGCCATCTTTTATGAAGATCAGCCTTATACTTTCTTAAAGCGTAGTAAGAGTTTGGTGTTTATCAATAAGCGCTTCCAAAACTTACAAATGACAGGCTTGGGTTTGAATAGTAGCTTTATGCCAATAGAAACATATGTGACAAAAAGTGCTCAAAAGTATCATTAGACTTAGCCAGTTTTAATGTTTTTCAAAAGTAAGGTCAATAGATATTTTTTTAGCTGACATTATAATGCGCTAAAATTTAAAAAAGGAAGTACTGTAATGAGCAAGCTAGAAGCACTAGTTTTTGATGTTGATGGAACGTTGGCAGATACGGAAAGAGACGGGCATCGTGTTGCATTTAACCAAGCTTTTGATGAAACTGGTTTAGGCTGGGATTGGACTGTTGAGCTTTATGGTGAATTGCTACAGGTCACAGGTGGTAAAGAGCGGATCACTTTATACGTTGAAAAATTTTTAGAAGACTTCGAGCTTGATGAGCAATACGAAGACATTGCTGAATTTGCTGCGCGTTTACACAAACGTAAAACTCACTTTTACTTAGAGCTTTTACAGTCAGGTGCAATTCCTTTGCGCCCAGGTGTTGAACGCCTAATTAACGAAGCAAGAGAAGCAGGTTTACGCCTCGCAATTTCAACCACAACAACTCCTGATAATGTAACTTATTTACTATCTGCTACATTAGGTAAAGAGTCTATCGACTGGTTTGAAGTAATAGCAGCGGGTGATATTGTTCCTGCTAAAAAACCTGCACCTGATATTTACACATGGGCAATGGAGCAAATGAATATTAGCCCTGATGCGTGTTTAGCTTTTGAGGATTCACTCAATGGTGTTAAATCATCACTAGCGGCAGATTTAAAAACACTGATTACAGTCAACGGTTATACCAAAGATGATGACTTCACAGGTGCTGTTTTAGTGTTAGACCAATATGGTGAGCCAGATACACCGTTTAAAGTGCTTGAAGGCGATGCAGGTGATTTCAGCCATGTGAATGTAGCAATGTTAAAAGAGTTACATGCACGAGGCTAACAACAGCGCAAGACGAATCACCGATGCACAGATAGGAATTCATAAAAACTTAGCACTGGTTGTTAAAAAGCATTTTCGCAATCAGCATAAAAAGCCCATTGCGAAACATACTCAAGATGCGTTCGATGTTGTAAAAGATAAGGTAGAAGTGCATCTAAAAGCAGGGAAATCTCTAATATTTGACTCATGCTGTGGCACAGCGATGAGTACTCAGATTATCGCGCTAGAAAACCCTAGTGCCTTAGTGTTGGGCATTGATCGTTCTGCGGTGCGTTTAGCAAAAGAGACAAATGTAAAGCTCCCAGGAAACGTAATATTAGTACAAGCTGAATGCGCTGATTTTTGGAAGTTAGCAGTTGGTGCAGGGTGGCAACTACAAAAACATACCATTTTATATCCAAATCCTTATCCTAAATCAAAACACTTAAAACGTCGTTGGCATGGGCATCCTGCATTCCCTGACTTATTAGCATTAGGTGGAGAGTTAGAGTTACGCAGTAATTGGAAGGTGTATATGGATGAGTTTTGTGAGGCGGTAAAGATTCTAGAAGACAAAATTTATGGTTGTAGAAGTGTAGAAGAACTAGCAGTGATTAATCCACTAACTTTATTTGAAAAAAAGTACCAAGAAAATGGGCAGAGCCTCTATTCTTGTAAAATCACCCTTAAAAATACACTATTTACATAACCACCCCCCCCTGTTTTTCGATGATTTGAAACTGAAAAACACGTGATTTAGAATACAAAACGTCGAAAAACAGGGGGGGTGGCTCTGTATAGTTAAGCTAAAAGCTCTTCTAACATCGTATAATAGATGTTTTCGAGTGTGTCTAGCTCATCAATTCCCACACATTCATCAATTTGGTGGATGGTTGCATTGGTTGGGCCAAGTTCTAATACCTGCGCGCCTGTTGGTGCGATAAAACGGCCATCCGATGTGCCCCCACTGGTAGATAGTTCGGGTTCTAACCCCGTTACACTCTTTATAGCGGCTACAGCGGCACTAACTAAGTCACCCTCTGCGGTTAAAAAAGGCATTCCTGATAATGCCCAGTTAATTTCGTAATTTAACTCATGTTTATCAAGTAATGCTTCGACACGTGTTTGTAATTCTTCTGGCGTAATTTCGGTTGAAAAACGAAAGTTAAAAATCATCTCCAATGTACCGGGAATAACATTAGTTGTGCCCGTGCCAGAGTTTAAGTTTGAAACTTGAAAAGTAGTTGGTGGGAAAAAGTCATTACCCATATCCCATTGCATCGTTGTGAGCTCTGCCAACATAGGTGCAGTAAGGTGGATGGGATTATCTGCAAGGTGTGGGTAGGCAACGTGACCTTGTTTTCCAAGAATTTTTAGTGCGCAGCCCAGCGAACCGCGTCGACCATTTTTAATTACATCGCCCACTTTATTGGTTGATGAGGGCTCGCCCACTAAACACCAATCGATTTTTTCGTTGCGTGCCTCTAAAGTCTCGATAACTTTTACAGTGCCATTATGGGCTGGACCTTCTTCGTCACTGGTAATTAGAAAAGATATAGAGCCTTTGTGATTCGGGTAGTCATTGACAAATCGCTGACAAGCAGTGGTAAATGCTGCAATGCCGCCTTTCATATCTGCTGTGCCACGCCCGTAGAATTTCCCATCGCGCTCGACTGCTGTGAATGGGTCGCTCTGCCAGTTTTCAACTGGGCCTGTCGGCACAACATCGGTGTGACCTGCAAAACAAAATAGTGGTGTTTCTGTACCTTTACGTAGCCAAATATTATCAACCGCATCATCGCCTTCACCAAAGCACATTTTTTCGGTTTTAAAGCCAAGTGGTTCTAGTTGATCAATAAGTAATTGCTGACAACCCTTGTCATCAGGTGTTACGGATGGGCGTGAGATTAGTGCTGTGGCGAGGTCGAGCGTTTTAGACATAAGATAAGTTCTACAAAAGTGATTGATAGGTTTTTTCAGAAAAGCCAATCATAACTTTATCTGCCAGTTCAAGTACAGGACGTTTGATTATCGTTGGCTGCTGTTCTGCTACAACCATTGCTAAAGTTTCATCCATATTCTCTTTAGTTTCATCAGGCAAGTTGCGCCATGTGGTACTACGTTTGTTGATGACTTTCTCCCAGCCTAATTCTTTTAACCATGCGCGAAGTTGAATGGGGTTTAAGCCATCGTCTCTAAAATCGTGGAATTCGTATTCGATATTGTTAGATTCTAAAAATTTACGTGCCTTTTTGATGGTGTCACAGTTTTTTATGCCGTACATTATGATCATTAGTCATTCCTAAAAGAATTTTTGCAAGGCACGATATTTAGGTGCTTTAGCATTAGGTTGATTTAAGTATTCTTTAACCCCCCAGCAACCATAAAATTGACAAGTTCTGGGTGCTGAGAAAGCTACAAATAATGAGCCGTTCGTAATACGATCCCAGTTTTGTAAAAATTCAATATAGAACTTTTCCATGGTATGAACACGATTTGCGCCAATTAAAAATTGGTTGGGGTTACTTTTTGTTGAACGTGCTTTTGGGTCAGTGAGATGTTGTCCGCCTTCATAGGCAATTAGGTTTACATTGTACTTTTTAGCAAACTTCATCTGTTGTTCAATCATTTTGTAGACGTTGTTCATAGAGTAGGGGTTTTTCTTATCATCTTTCATTAAAGCGAAAACACTGGGTACGCTGTTTACTCCAGATAACGCTTTGGCATGTACGAAAAAGTAGGGTGCAATCGCCATAGCATCAACGTGTTTATAGGCATTTTTATGCTCCATTACAACAGGGGTCATATAACGGTTGGCTGACCATACACCCATTACGCGAACCAAATGCTGTCTGCCTCTAAAGGCTTGTTCAAATATTTTGAATATTTCAACGGCACGTTGTGAATAGTATTTATAGCCTGCTTGGTTAGGGTCTTTATCTAGCCCTAGTTTATGCCCCATCTGTTTGGTGTAATGGGTTTGCATAAAGACCGTATTCCATGTCTCGTTGGTGTATTCGATATAGGCTTTTAGGTTTGGGCGTAAGTGACGAGCAATATAATTGGCGTATTGGCGTATGAGATTATCATCAGCGGCATGAGGTATGTTAAACCATGCATCACGGTTTAGGATATTGGCAAGTTTAACCATAACTTCTAGCGGTGCTCCACGTACACCTTCGTATCCTGCCCATGTTGCTTTACTCATGTGAGGCATTTGCTCCCAGCGACGGATTGGGTTACGGGTGATACCTGAAAGATTCATCATACGAATGACTTTAAAGTCTTTCATGAAGTTGAGGTAATCAGGATTGAACACGAGGCGTTCGTGGTGCTTCTCAAAAGATAGGTAGTTGCCATTACATTGATTAGCGGCGTTTACTCGTTTGAAAGGATTGTTGGCGCAGATGCCACCGGGAAGTAGCACACGAATATTGCGTAGGTATTTTCGTGGATTAGAGCGTTTAATAATAAGCGCGACTTGGATAAATTTATCGCTACCTGAGCGGATATTTATAATATCTTTGCCAGGTGCTGAGTGAACAATTCTTACATCACCACTTTTGCTTTCATAAGCAATTTGCCCTTCACCATCATAAAGTACAGTGTAATTTCCTTCTGGAAGAGTACCTGCAGGAAGCCAATGGAGCATATAGCTACCCGCTTGACCGCCTTTTAAATCTCTTGGCCAACCGTCTTTATCAAAAACCACATTGCCGTTGGTGAGTTTTTTTGCATCCTTAAAGGGCATTGCCATTTTAAAGACATTGATGAATGGCACACTAGAATCAACATGTTGAATCTCATTGGTGTTCATACCAATGGGTGGTTTAGCATAGCTCGATGTTGAAAGTGATATGGATAGTATTGTCAGTAGAGCAGTCGTAATAAAATTATAGTGTTTCAAAAAACATCCCCCTCAAAATGCTTATTATTAGTCCTATTATACGGCTATAAGTTCTATTTTCCTGTGTTCTACTTATTTTATTATTTGCGCTTCTTGCTTTTCTTTAGAGATTTTCTGTGAGGGTTCTTTTTATTTTGGCGGAATATTTCAGAGGGTGACAGTCTGGCGCGTTTTTCTTTGCCTTCAAACGGGTTATCACCTGTTTTAAATTCAAGCCTAACTTGAGTGCCTTTTAATTTAAGCGTTTCACGAAAGTAATTCATTAAATAGCGTTTGTAACTACCAGGTATGCGTTTGGTCTGATTACCATGAATGATAACCGTAAACGGGTTACTACCACCTTGGTGTGCATAACGAAGTTTGATACGACTTGCTGCCACGATAGGAAGTTGATGCGCTTCAGTTGCGGTTTGTAACATTCTGGTCATGCGCGCGGTTGAAACTTTCAGCATCGCAGAATCATAAGCTTCATGAACCGATTTATATAAATGCCCAACGCCTGTGCCGTGTAATGCAGAAATAAAATGTTTATCGGCAAAGTCCAAAAAGGGTAATTTAACCTCAAGTTTTACTTTGATTTGATCACGTTGATATTCACTAAGATTATCCCATTTATTGATGGCGATAACTAATGAGCGACCTGCGTCCAGCACTAGCCCAAGTAGGTGGGCATCTTGGTCGGTAATAGTTTCGTGGGCATCAAGCAACATAATCACAACGTGTGAATTTTCGATCGCAGAGAGTGTTTTGATAATGCTAAAGGTTTCAATGGCCTCTTTAACCTTGGCTTTGCGGCGCACACCTGCGGTATCAATCAACGTATATTTTTGACCATCTCGTTCAAAAGGTACGTAAATACTGTCGCGGGTAGTACCGGGTTTGTCAAATGCTACAACACGTTCTTCACCCATAATGCGATTGATGAGCGTGGATTTTCCTACATTGGGTCTGCCGACAAAGGCGATGCGAATACTGTCTGCATGTTCTTCAGGAATTTTTTCTTCTTCGATGATAGGGAAAGTTTCAAGTAGACTTTTTATCATCTGCGTTACGCCACGCCCTTGAGAGGCGGCGATTGCGTAAACTTCTTTGAAGCCTAGCTGGTAAAAATCAGCCATCGCTTGGTCAGGATCAACAGAGTCAATTTTGTTTACGACTAAGAATACTTTTTTACCAGCACGCCTTAATCTATCTGCTACCAAATGATCAGCTGCTGTTAAACCTTCTCGGCCATCCACCATGAAAAGCACGGTACTGGCTTCATCAACAGCTAACCATGTTTGCGTTGCCATGTATTCATCGATACCGACATCATCTCCACTTAATCCACCTGTATCGATAACGAGATAACTTCGTCCTTCGTTACCTTCTTGGCTATCAGCGCCTAACACACCTTGGCCGTATTTACGGTCACGTGTAAGCCCAGGAAAGTCGGCAACCAATGCGTCTCGTGATTTAGTTAGACGATTAAATAGGGTAGATTTGCCGACATTAGGACGGCCAACAAGGGCGAATACGGGTTTCATGTTTTGCTCTGCAAAAAAGTGGGGAATGTATAGCGCGTAAGGATAACAAATTGTAGCTAAATCAACACATAGAAACTTTTCTAAAACGTACAAAACAGCGAAAAAGAGGGGGGGTGGCCTTATTAAAGGGGAAATTATTTTTTTTTTGTGTACAATTCAGGCTTTTTTATTCGGGTAATACTCTTGTTTAGGTTTAAAATTTCATCAAGTAAGTTTATTTTGTTAGTTTCAATTTTCATTGTTCTACTAAATAACCAAGTTTTCTTTTCAAGGCTATCCGAGCGCCTTGACCTTACTTCTTTTCAAGGAGGGGGCTACGCCTTAACAATATACGTTGTTGCAATTATGGTGATTGCGTTACTACTATATGTTGTTGGTCAGAAATTTATTTTAAAACCATTGGCTATCACTTTATTGTTATTTTCAGCAACACTCAGCTATTTCACCCAAGAAATAGGTGTGATCTTTGATATTGATATGGTGAGAAATACTGTTGAGACGATTAAGGATAACAATAAGCAGGAAGCAACTGAGCTTTTATCTTACCCCTTGGTTAAACATATTGTTTTTTATGGGGTGTTACCTTCTCTTTTTGTGCTTTGGGTCAATGTTTCTTACAAGAAAATATTTAAAGAGCTAGTTACACGCATAGCTTATATCATTGGTTTTGGTGCTGTCGTTGTTGCGTTAATTATGATGAACTTTAAATACACCACGTATTTTTCACGGGAAAATAGAGATTTAAGAGTCTACCTTACTCCTTTGTATGCTTTTGATTCCATTAAAGGCTATGTTAAAAGTGAGCAGAGAAAACATAAAGCATCTTTGAAGTTAATTGGACAAGATGCGAAACAAAATAAACCCAGTGCTCAACGATCGATAGGCATTATGATTGTAGGGGAAACCTCAAGAGCAGAAAACTACTCTTTAAATGGTTATAGCAGAGAAACAAATCCAAAGCTTAAAAAAGAATCTGTTATTTATTATAAGAATACTTCCTCTTGTGGGACATCAACAGCGTACTCAGTGCCTTGTATGTTTTCATTGCTTAATCGTGATGACTATTCGCCTGTTAAAGCATCGTTGCAAAGCAATAGTCTCGATATTTTAGAGAAGGCTGGGGTCGAGGTCATTTGGATTGATAATAACTCCAGTTGTAAAGGCGTTTGTGAGCGAACAGGAGAAATTAATATACGTAAAAATCCAGATCCAGAGTCACCCTTTTATTCTGACGGTGAAGAGTTCGACGAAGTGTTAGTTGGAAAAATGGATGAAGTGCTTAGTAAGATGAATAGTCAACAAGATGTATTGGTCGTCTTGCATGTACTGGGTAGTCATGGGCCAAAATACTATAAGCGTTATCCAGATGAATTCTCAGTATTTGAACCCTCGTGCAAGAAATCCTCTCCTCAGGAGTGTACTGATCAAGAGATTGTAAATACTTACGATAATACAATTTTGTATACAGACCATGTTGTAAGTCAGTTGATTAAATATCTAAAAGAACAGCAGAGTGAGAATGATACTTTTTTAATATATGCATCAGATCATGGTGAGTCACTGGGTGAAAATGGCGTTTATTTGCACGGACTACCTTATTTTTTAGCACCAAAAGCGCAAACCCATGTGCCAATGTTGTCATGGTTTTCTGAAAAATATATAAAAAATCAAAAAATTGATATGTCTGCAATGAAAAATATTGAAGAAGAAAAAACCTCTCATGATAATTTGTCCCATACGCTCTTGAGTGTTTTTAATGTTGAAACAACGGAATATAAAAAGGAGTATGACTTACTCGTCAGATAGGAATAGGAAGTGTGGATAGCTTTCTATCTTAAGTGCCTTTAGCGTAATTGGAATTTTCCCGTATTCAAAAATTGTGAAGTAAGTTTTGAAACTTCTTTTGAAAATAGTAAGCCTGTATGGGATATATTTACCGTTACATGATCACTTTGCTCAGAATGTAGCGTCTCTTTTAGAAGTACCGTGCCATCACCTTCATCTGGTAATCCTCCTGCAATCACGCCTAGTCCTTGGTTGCGTGTACCTGAGATCATTCCCCAGTCGCGTTTTGCATTCCATTTTGGTAGATCTTCACCGGACAGTGCGTTGGGCATACTGCGTGTCAGTATGGGGGAAACTACAGGCCACTTATGTATTTTTTTTGCGATCCAGCTACCGTTTACAGGTGAGCCTAACATGACAATCTTACCTTTAGGTAGGTCATTAAATTGGTCGAACAAGTGCATTACAATGATACCGCCTAAGCTATGTGCAACGATGTGCAAGTCAGGTAATTGTAATTCTTTAATTTTATTGTGGATTATGCGCGCATTTTCAGCGGGTGTTTTGAGAACGGATTGGTAGTAAACGTAGTGTATGTTGAAACCAGATTTCTCAAGTTGCCGACCTAAAAAACGCATTTCTAACGGATTCATTAAAATACCGTGAATAAGTAATACGTTAGGTTTCATAAGTGGTGATTTTTGAGGATTTTTTTGGTCTCTGGTTACTCGTTATCGATAGAATAAGGAAGGCTAAGTAGGGAAAGTGTGACCGTTTTATCAAATGCCAAAATAAGTTTTTTGTCTACTTCAGCAATTTTGAGTACAGCTAACGCTTCGACTTTTCCATCGGGGTTCAGCGCTGCATTAAGTATTTTACCTGCTGCCTTATCAGAATCACTCGCGATAACATCACCAATACTGGGTAATTGATTAGAGTCTATTAATAGGCGATACATCCGTCGTTTACTTTTACCAAGATAATTCAATCGGGCAACTATTTCTTGACCTGGGTAACAGCCTTTTTTGAAATCAACACCACCGATAGCAATGTAATTCACCATTTGTGGAACCCATGCTTCTGAGCTAGCCTTGCAAATTACGGGAAGCCCCGCAGCTATATTTAGGTAATTCCAGCCATCGTTATTCACAATGAGGGCATCAGTCGCACATTGTTCCCAAAACTGTTTTGCATCGTTAGTGTTGTCAGTAAATATTTCATAACGAGGCTCGCTATCAGAATGTCGAAGAATGCTGAGGTTGTTATACTGGACTGTTTGATTAGGTGTGCTGGGTACTGCATCTCCAAGTATTTTTTGTAAGTCACCTGCGTAAGCAAAATGAAATACTGATTCGCTTACATCTTCTATAGTAACCTTAGACATCATCACGTACATGCGTAACTTTTTAATGACGTGCTCAACTAGGTCTGCAGAAAGTACTAGAAAATAGCTACCATCACGCATAAATATTTGAAAATTAGCAATGATACGACCCTTAGGGTTACACCAAGCACTGGCTTGGTGATTCGTTTCCGTCACATTACGAATATCGTTAGTTAGTTGATTTTGTAAAAATGATTCTGCATCTTCACCATTAACTTGTATCAAGCCTTGATCAGTGAGATCAAAAAGCATTTCTCTGTTGTTTTTTATTGATTCAAACTTTGTATTAGCTTCACTAAGAAATGCTTTCCAATCTTCCATCACTGTTTAGTTCTCTTTTTTAGTTTCTTCTACTGTTTTTTCTGCTTCAGCAGGAGCTTCAGGTAGGGTTACTTTCACATCAGCTGATTTTTTTAAATTAAGCATATATTCAAACATTTTCTTTTGTCCGATTACTTGTTTTAGCTGAGGTTTCATTGATTCTAATGTGGGTAGCTTAGCATCACGACTGTCTTCAACTTTTATAATGTGAAAACCAAACTGTGTTTTAACGGGTTCTTTAGAAACATCGCCTTTTGCCATAGCTTTTACCGCATTGGCAAAAGCTGGAACCATAGTTTTTGCTTTAAACCAGCCTAGAGAGCCACCGTTAGCACCAGAAGGTCCTGTAGATTTTTCTTTTGCAAGCTTTTCAAAGTCAGCCCCATCATCAAGCTCTTTAATAATTGCTTTGGCTTCATCTTCTGTTTTAACAAGAATATGTCGTGCATTATATTCTTTGCTAGCAAGTTTTGTTACGCGCTCGTCGTATGCGACTTTTATTTCATCGTCAGGAATATCGAAAGACTTTAGTTTTTCTGTAGTCCATGTTTTTAATAATACATTACGAGTGTAATCGCTGAGTAATTTAACAGTAGCGGGACGCTTAAGAATATCTGTTTTACGGGCTTCTTGAAGAGCAATTTCTGTGGCTACTAAATCATCTATTGCTGCTTGTGTATCTGCTTTTTTGCCTCGCTTACTTAATATTGCTAGATATCCATCCAGTGTACTTTTCATGATTTTGTCGCCATTTACTGTCGCAATGACTGTATCAGTAGGTGCTTTTTCATCAGCGTTAAGTGTTGCAGTAGCAAGCGCTAAACTGATGATTGAAGTTGCGATAATGGTTTTTTTATTAATATGCATTTGTGTTTCCCTTTTCCTTCGTTGAAATATATATTTATAGTTAATAATTTAAGGTTAGCCCTATGGTAGTACCTTCTTAAAAGGTTTTACAGTGACTCTTTTGTAAACTCCTGCTTTAATGTAAGGATCTATGTCAGCCCATTGCTGAGCAGATTCTAGCGAGTCAAACTCAGCAACAATGAGACTACCTGTAAAGCCATTAGTTCCCGGGTCTTCGTTATCGATTGCTGGGTGTGGTCCAGCCAATATTAAACGACCCTCGCTTTTCAGCTTTTGTAAGCGTTCAACGTGCGCAGGGCGAACTGATAAACGCTTTTCAAGGCTGTTATCAATATCTTCAGAGATTATTGCATAAAGCATTACTTGTCTTCCTTTGCCTGTTGATTTTTCTCGCTATCCTCTTCATCAATTACGGCATGTTTAGCAAGGTAGATGCCTTGAGCAATCATAAATACAATTGTCATCCCAAGAACACCGAAGAGTTTAAAGTCTACCCATGTTTCCTCACTATAGTTATAGGCAACATAGATATTTACAACCCCTACCATGGCAAAAAATATTCCCCATGTGAAATTGATGTTTCTCCATATATTTTTAGGGACTTCAATCGCATGAGACATCATTCGTTCAATCAATGGTTTTTTACCAATAAATTGGCTGCCTATAATGACTGTAGCGAATACCCAGTTAAAAATGCTTACTTTCCATTTAATAAATAAAGGATCTTTAAACGCAAGTGTGAGACTACCAAACACAATCAAGATGCCTAATGAAATAATATGCATTTTCTCAAGTTTTTTAAAAACAAACCAATGGCTAATATTTTGAACAAGCGTCGCTAAGATAATCGTTAGCGTTGCAAAATAAATGGCATCTTTAGGTTCTTTAGGATCAAGGGAAACGAAAGGCAAGCTGTTTGCACTTTCGATAAGTTGAGGCGGTAAATCACCAAAAAACTTATAAGCGATAAAAAATAAAACGACGGGAAAAAAATCAAGCAAAAACTTCATTGTTGTTATATGCCCTAAGGCGACTCGTGATGTAGAATAGCGCATTTTAACGCTTAACCCTTTTGGTTAGTAGTTCTATGAGTCAATTTTTTGAAATACATCCAGATAATCCGCAAAAGCGTCTAATTCAACAAGCTGTTGAGATTATAAATAAGGGTGGTGTCGTGATATACCCAACCGATTCGAGTTATGCGATAGGCTGTCATCTAGGTGATAAAAAAGCCGTTGATAAGATTCGGATGATTCGTCAGCTGGATAAAAACCATAACTTCACATTGGTTTGTCGTGATTTATCTGAGATTTCACAGTATGCCGTGGTTGATAATATGAACTATCGGCTAATGAAAACACTTACACCGGGTCCGTATACGTTTATTATGCAAGCCAGCCGAGAAGTGCCGAAACGTTTGCTCAATCCTAAACGCAAAACCATTGGTCTGCGCGTGCCTGATAACGCTGTGTGTTCTGCTTTGCTTGAAGAGCTAGACCAACCGTTAATGTCGAGCACATTGATCATGCCAGGTGAAGAATATCCGATGACTGACCCGTATCAAATACGTCTCAAGCTTGAGGGTGTGGTGGATTTGATTATAGATGGTGGTTTCAGTGGGCATGAGCCGACAACCGTTGTGAGTTTGATAGATGGTGCGCCAGAAATATTGAGGCAAGGTTTAGGTAATACTGGTTGGCTAACACAACATTAAAAATAGAAACGACCTAAATTAGGAAACGATAAGAATAAAATGGACATAGAAAAAATAATATACACTATCGCTGTTTGGGCGATTCCTGTGATATTCGCAATTACTGTACACGAAGTCGCGCATGGCTGGGTAGCAAATAAGCTGGGCGATGGAACCGCCAAAATGTTGGGGCGACTAACACTAAATCCTATAAAGCATATTGACCCGATTGGAACTATTGTTGTACCGATTGCAATGCTATTACTTTCTGGCTTTGCATTTGGTTGGGCAAAACCCGTGCCTGTTAATACACGTAACCTTAGACAGCCTCGCAGGGATATGGCTATAGTGGCAGTTGCTGGACCACTGGCGAATGTAGTCATGGCAATACTGTGGGTGATATTTCTTAAACTAGCAACAATGGTACCTGACGCAAATATAGCGAAAGGCTTAGTCGCAATGGCAAGCGCAGGTATTACTATTAACTTGGTATTATTTGTGTTTAATTTATTCCCAATCCCTCCACTGGATGGCAGTAAAGTGTTGGCTGGTTTCGTCCCGCCATCAGTTTCTGCTATTCTTGATAAAATAGAACCGTATGGCTTTTTTATCGTTATGGGTTTACTTTATTTTGGTGTGTTAGGTAGCATTATGAACCCGATCATCGGTTTCTTTTTACGCACAATAAATTCTTTATTTTTATAAATAGGTTTAATTTTTAATAAGCTATGGCAACAAATATCCCCCAAAATCAACGTGTCGTTTCAGGCATGCGCCCTACAGGAAAACTCCACCTAGGTCATTACCACGGTGTACTAAAAAACTGGGTAGAAATGCAATTAAACTACGAGTGTTTCTTTTTCGTAGCAGATTGGCATGCGTTAACAACACATTATGATGATCCAAGCGGAACACCTACGCATGTAGAAGATATGGTCATTGATTGGTTGGCAGCAGGAATAGCCCCTAGCTCTGCTACCATCTTTTTACAATCGCAAGTACCAGAGCATGCTGAGTTGCACTTGTTATTGTCGATGATTACACCTCTTAGTTGGCTAGAGCGCGTGCCAACTTATAAGGATCAGCAAGAAAAATTACGGGAAAAAGATTTAGCCACCTACGGATTCTTGGGTTATCCCCTATTGCAATCTGCTGATATTTTGCTTTACAAAGCCGATATGGTACCAGTGGGTGAAGATCAGGTTGCGCATATCGAATTGACGCGTGAAGTAGCACGTCGTTTTAATCATATCTATGGTCGTGAAGCTGATTTTGAAAAGCGTGCTGAAGAAGCCATTAAGAAAATGAGCAAAAAAGATTCCAAGTTGTATCGGAATTTAAGAAAGCGCTATCAAGAACAGGGTGATGATGAGGCGCTTGAAGTTGGTCAAGCACTATTAGAATCTCAGCAAAATATTTCTGTCGGTGATCGTGAACGTCTATTTGGTTATCTTGAAGGCATGGGTAAAATTATCTTACCAGAGCCAGAGGCCAAACTTACCAAAGCGTCAAAAATGCCAGGGCTAGATGGACAAAAAATGTCTAAATCTTACGGCAATACAATAGCTTTGCGTGAAAATCCCGATGTGCTTGATACAAAGATTCGTAAAATGCCAACCGATCCAGCGCGTGCACGTTTAACCGATGCTGGTGATCCTGAAAAATGCCCCGTTTTTGATTTACACAAAGTTTATTCTGATGATAAAACGTTAATGTGGGTAAACGAAGGTTGTCGTGCTGCATCCTTTGGTTGTCTTGATTGTAAAAAGCCATTGATTGATGCTGTTCAAGCTGAAATGGAGCCAATTCGTGAGCGCGCCAAAGAGTTTGAAAATGATCGCTCAGCAGTAAGAGCAATTATTGATGAAGGTAGTGAGGCGGCACGAGAGGTTGCGAGAGAAACCTTGGACGACGTAGTGGAAGCAATGAGGTTCGTATAGCCAGTCATTTATGAAATCAGATAAAGACAAGCAAGGCGAATTACACTACTCGGCACACAGCCAAGGTGAGCTTCCATTCGCCATTGTGCAGGGAGAGGAGATTTCTTCCCCGCCTGAAGATCTTTATATTCCGCCCGATGCTTTGGAGGTTTTTCTTGAAACCTTTGAAGGCCCGTTAGATTTATTGCTTTACTTAATACGTCGTCAAAATTTAGATATTCTCGATATACCCATTTATGAAATCACACGACAATATATGGAATATGTCGAGTTGATGCGCACGGTTAATCTTGATTTGGCCGCAGAATACCTAGTGATGGCAGCCATGCTGGCAGAAATCAAATCACGTATGTTATTACCGCGCCATGAAGAGGTAGAAGATGAAGACGACCCGCGTGCTGAATTAGTAAGGCGTTTACAAGAGTACGAGCGATTCAAACAAGCGGCGACTGATATTGATGAGCTTCCACGCAAAGGACGTGATAATTTTGATGTGGATGTTGAGGTCATTCGAGATGATAAAGAAAAGCCCGAACCCGAAGTTGATATGAAAGAGTTATTATTGGCATTTCAAGATATTCTCAACCGTGTCGATATGCAAAAGCATCATGAGATTGAACGCGAAGAAATTTCCATCCGTGAACGAATGACTCATGTATTATCAAAGCTAAATGGCGATGAGTTTGTAGAGTTTCAAAGCTTATTCACCTTAAAAGAAGGACGCTTAGGCGTTGTGGTGACTTTAATGGCGGTGCTTGAGTTGCTAAAATTAAAAGTGATTGATATGGTGCAAGCAGAGGCCTTTGCACCGATTTACCTAAAGCCGGTGGCAAGTGTGGAAGAATAATATACATGATTTTTACGGTTCTCTGCTGGGAGAGGTTTTTTAGATAAATAAATGTATCCACCCCCCCTGTTTTTCGCTGTTTTGTACGTAAAAATAGTATTTTCGATGCTTCAACCAGCATCGACACTTCCTTCGGAAGGTGTAACGATATACTTTTTAACGCCTAGGGCGTACAAAAAAGCAAAAAACAGGGGGGGTGGTCAAATAAAAAGTGTTTTTAAGGACTTAAAAACTGCAATTGGATACTAAAATACGGAATGCAAACCGATAAATTAAAAAAAATACTCGAAGCTATTCTCATAAGCGCGGAAAAACCATTGTCGGTAGAAAAGCTACTAGGCTTTTTCGAGCCAGAAGACCTTGTTAACCGAAACGACGTTAAATCTTCCTTGAGCCAGCTTCAGGAGTCATTTGATAATCATGGGTTTGAGTTAGTTGAAACATCCAGCGGCTTTCGTTTTCAAACCAAGAAAGAATACAAAAAATGGGTCACCCAGCATTGGGATGAAAAGCCAGCAAAATATTCACGCGCGCTTTTAGAAACATTAGCGCTCATCATTTATCGTCAACCGATCACTCGTGCAGAAATAGAGGATGTACGCGGTGTGGCAGTTAGCTCAAACATCATCAAAACCTTACAAGAGCGTGATTGGATTCGTATTGTAGGGCATAAAGAAGTTCCAGGTCGCCCAGCATTGCTTGGTACAACTCGTCAGTTTTTAGATTACTTTAACCTTAAATCATTGGATGAAATGCCAAGTTTGAGCGAAATTCAAGATATTGATAAATTATACCCAGAGCTTGAATTGAAAATGAGAGAAGAAGGAATAGAAGAATTTAAAGAAGACCTGTCTGCAGAAAAAGAAACATTATCCATTGAAAATGAACTTGATTTATCTGATCAAAATTATTCAGAAAAGCAACATCAACAAGAAAAACAAGAAGGACAAAATTAACGTATGTTGACGTATTTAATACGCCGTATTCTCCTCATGATTCCCACATTGTTGGGAATCACCATGGTCGTATTTGCTGTAATGGCAAGCGCACCAGGTGGCATCAGCGCCGAAGGCTTAGTAGAAGGTAATATGAAACCCGCCGAAAAAAAGGCGATGATTGATTATTACAATAAACGCTACGGGCTTGATGACCCGATGCCTGTGCAATATCTACGGTGGCTCAATAATATTTCCCCCATCGGTTTTACTTTTGATAAAGAGCGTAATATCGATGGCTTTTCATTGCTAAAAGGCTCGGACTTAGGCGAAAGCTTTAATTATGGACGCTCGGTAAGCGATCTAATTGGCGAGCGTTTGCCGATTACTTTATTACTCAATGTTATTACCATTCCGCTTATTTATATTCTCGCCATCATTATTGGCATGAATGCGGCGACTGATCGAGGGGGGCGTTTTGATGTTTCCACCAATATTATTATGCTGGCACTTTGGTCAATACCTAGTATGTTGGCTGGTGTTTTGATGATTGGTTTTTTTGCCAGCGTACAGCATTGGCACTGGTTTCCGACCTCGGGTTTATCCAGTCGAGAAGCCTATAATATGCCCTTTTTACCGCATTGGTCATCGCTGTTTGATGTTGCCAAAGTCTTTGTGTTTATGATGTTGGGCGCGGTTGGCGCGGTTATCTTTGGTCAATGGTGCAATGTGAAATTACGCGTGATTGTATCAGCGTTAATTGGCGCTGCACTGGGTGCATGGATGGCGAATTCACACCCTGAAACGCTATTATTAAATTGGATAATGTTGCCATTGTTAGGCGCGGTCACTTTAGGTTTGTTTGCTTGGACGAAGTTTAGTTTCTTTCGTGTTGGGGGCTTAAGCATGGCAGGCATAGGTATCGGTTTATTAATCGCTATGCAGTTTCAATCAGGTGAGTTTGTACGTGGTTTCTTATTTGATAAAATTTGGCATTTGATCTTACCAATTGTTGCGCTGTCTTACGGCAGTTTTGCAGGCTTGGCAAAAATCACCCGAACCTCGATCTTAGAAAACTTAAATGCAGATTATGCACGCACTGCACGTGCAAAAGGTGTGGCTGAAAACGATGTATTATGGAAACACGTTTTCCGTAATAGTTTACTGCCGTTGATCACAATTTTTTCAGGTATCTTGCCGGGGCTATTAGCTGGCTCGGTTATTATCGAGTCCATCTTTAGCATCGAAGGCATGGGGAAATTAGTGATTGAGGCAGTGCAATCACGTGACAGAGAGTTGATTTTATCGATCACTATGATTGGCGGAATACTATCACTGATTGGTTATCTGATTTCAGATTTTCTCTATACATTGGTTGACCCGAGGGTTCAATATGACTGATATGAGCCAGACACGGATTAATCAATCTTACGGTAGGCGCATTTTGCGTTCGGCCTTTTCGGGCTGGGGTGCAAGGCTAGGTTTGGCATGGGTGATCATCCTATCATTTGTAGCCGCGTTTGCCCCGATATTGGCAAATAGTATGCCGTTGATTGCGAGTAAAAATGGGGACATTATCTTCCCAATTCTTCGATATATTAGCGCAGAAGATGTCTTGGTGATGAGTGCATTTCTGGTTTTACTTGTGCTCTGGAAATTACGCCTAACTTTTTCAACCAAGTTATGGATTTTTGCAACACTGGTTATGCTAGCGGGTTTTGCCGGGAAGGCCTTTGTTTCGCCCCCTAAACTCATTGTTTATGAGCAATACCGTGAGACAGCCAGTGAATACGATTGGATGGTGCTACCGCCCATTCCATATTCTGCAAAAGATTATCTACGTGATTATGGCGATACAGGTTTAGAAGCACCGCTGTCAGACATCAAGCGCAACCATATTATGGGCACGGATGAAAACGGCGCTGATGTAGCAAGCCGAATGATTCACGCTTCACGTATCGCCATGTCGATTGGTTTTATAGCAACCGGCATTGCCATGTTTCTCGGTATTATTATCGGCGGACAAATGGGCTACTTTTCAGGCAAGGTTGATATGTTGGGGATGCGTTTGGTTGAGATATTTGAAGCCATTCCTGTGCTCTTTTTGTTACTGACCTTTGTTGCCTTCTTTGGCCGTAGCATATATATCATGATGATTATCATTGGCGTGACGGGGTGGTCAGGCTATGCGCGATATATTCGTGCTGAGTTTTTAAAACTGCGTAAGCAAGATTATGTTCAAGCGGCAATTGCCAGTGGTTTGCCTTTACGTTCAATTCTTTTTAAACATATGTTACCCAATGGAATTGCGCCGTTATTGGTTGCTGCCAGTTTTGGCGTAGCATCGGCAATCCTTGCGGTTGCGACCTTGAGTTTTTTAGGATTGGGTTTGGTTGATGAGCCTTCATGGGGGCAGATGCTTAATCAGGCCGTTAAATCATCGGTATTTAATTGGTGGATGGCAGCATTCCCAGGTGGTGCGATTTTTCTCACCGTGTTTGCCTACAACCTCATGGGTGAGGCGTTGCGCGATGCGATTGACCCAACTGTTACTAAGCGTGAGGATTAGTTGTAGATGAACTTAACCTCTCCATTGCTTAGTATAAAAAACCTGCAAACACATTTGCAGGTTGGCAAAAAAGAAATTATCAAAGCCGTTAATGATGTTAGTTTTGATATTAAAAAAGGTGAAACCTATTGTTTGGTTGGTGAGTCTGGCAGTGGAAAATCTGTCTGTGCGCTTTCAATTATTCAATTGTTACCTGCAGGCATTAGCTCCAATCCAGCGGGCGAAATACTTTTTGATTGGCGTAAAGCTGATGAAAGCCATGCACAAGTTGATACATTAAAACTTGAAGACGATGAGCTAAGAAAAATTCGTGGTTCACGCATCGCAATGATCTTCCAAGAGCCAATGACTTCTTTAAATCCAGTGTTTAGTATTGGCGAGCAGATTGTAGAAGCACTTCAATTACATAATACAGGGCTATCTGACCAAGACGCAAAAGATCAAACTATTAAAGCGATGAAGCAGGTACAGATCAAGAATGCAGAAGGTCGTTTTGATGATTTTCCGCATCAGTTATCAGGCGGGCAACGCCAGCGCGTGATGATTGCGATGGCGCTTGCTTGTAAGCCAGATTTATTAATTGCTGATGAGCCAACAACTGCGCTGGATGTAACCGTTCAGGCAGAAATACTCTCATTGATGAAAGATCTGCAAAAAACCACAGGCATGAGTATCTTATTTATTACTCACGATTTGGGTGTGGTTGCTCAAATGGCGCATCAAGTTGGCGTTATGCAAAAGGGCAAGATCGTGGAGCAGGGCGATGTGAAAACATTGTTGAGAAACCCCAAACACCCCTATACAAAAAAGCTATTGGCGGCAGTGCCAGAAAACCTTGAACGCCCCAGCCATTTTAAACGTGCTGAAAAGTTAGAAACGGACCACGATGCATTGATTACGGTGGATAACTTAAAAGTGTGGTTCCCGATTAAAACGGGTCTGTTTCGCAGAATAACCGATCATGTACGCGCAGTGGATGATGTTGACTTGCGTATCCATAAAGGCAAAATCATGGCATTGGTGGGTGAATCAGGCTGTGGGAAAACCACATTAGGTCGTGCCATTGTGCAATTAGAGGCTGCCACAGAAGGCAGTATTAAATTAGCAGGACAAGAGCTGGTTGGTTTAACACCAAAACAGCTACGCCCGATTCGCCCGCGCATACAAATTGCTTTTCAAGACCCGCAATCCTCTTTGAATCCTCGCCTACAAATTGTAACTACATTGACCGAGCCAATGAGTGTTCATGGTATTGGTGAAAATAAAGAAGATCGTATTGAACGTGCCGCAAAAGTGCTAGAGATTATGCAACTTGACCGAGATCATTTATGGCGTTATCCACATGAATTTTCAGGTGGTCAAAGGCAGAGAATTGGTTTAGCGCGCGCCTTGGTGGTTGACCCTGAGTTTATTGTTTGTGATGAAATCACCAGTGCGCTTGATGTTTCAGTGCAAGCAGAAATTCTACAGCTGTTATTAGAGATACGACAACAACGTGATCTAACCTTGCTTTTCATCACACACAATATCGGCGTGGTTGAGTATTTAAGCGATGAGACTGTCGTGATGAAAGCAGGAAAAATTGTAGAGCAGGGATTAACAGCGGATGTTTGCGGGAATCCACAACAGGAGTACACACAAAAACTATTAGAGGCTGTCCCTCGTTTGAAAGTGAGTTAAAGTGAGTAGAAACAAGTATGAGTATAAAATTAATGCTAACAGGCGGAACAATAGACAAGCACTACAATGAATCTAACGGCGAGTTAGATTTTACCGAAACGCATATGCCAGAATTACTAGCGTTAGGACGAAATCGTGCGGATATTGAGCTAGAGCAAGTGATGTTGCTAGATAGTCTAGAGATGACAGATGAAAATCGACAAACTATATTAAAGGCTTGCAAAAACACATCGCAAGATAAAATATTGATTACGCATGGCACAGACACCATCGTTAAAACCGCTTCAGTCTTGGCTGAAGTAAAACTTGAAAAGACAATAGTATTGCTTGGCGCAATGATCCCCTTTGTTTTTAAACATTCAGATGCAACCTTTAATATGGGTTTTGCTTTAGGAGCAGTACAGTGTTTACCACAGGGTGTTTATGTTGCCATGAATGGAAAAGTTTTTAATTGGAATGCGGTGAGAAAGAATAGAGAGCAAGGCATCTTTGAAGCCCTCATATAAATAATCTAAAAAAGAGAGAGTCTATAGAGACTGTAACAAAATCTGTGTAATTGCCTATCATTAATCCAACAGGATAAGGATAGGTAAATTATGAACAAAGCAAAACTAGAAGTCTTTGCAAAAGATATAGCAAAAGGCATTAAAACAGAAC
>JALSLX010000117.1 GCA_026988095.1 Thiotrichaceae bacterium | reverse complement strand
CGTTTCGTATCTAATAATGCCGATCTATTCATGTGACTCTTCCCAATCATACGCGCTAGACGCCGTGAAGATTTATCACTTTGGTCTAACTTAGCCTTATCAATGACTTCAATCGCACCTTGGCGATTATTACAGACTAGCACCATATCACAGCCAGCTTGCATGGCTGCTTCGGCACGTTCGGTAAAACCACCCATTACCGATGCACCCTCCATAGTTAAGTCATCACTAAATATAACGCCATCAAAGCTTAGCTCTTTGCGTAGGACGGTTTGCAACCAATACGGCGAGAAACCTGCTGGCTTATCATCAATTTCACTGTAAATAACGTGAGCAGGCATTACTGCATCTAGCCCTTGTTTGATTAGCTCAGCAAAAGGAATAATATCGGCCTGCCATATCTCCTCACGCGAACGTGAATCTCGTGGAATCTCGTGGTGTGAATCTTCTGTAACTGCTCCATGACCAGGAAAGTGTTTGCCTGTAGATGCCATACCTGCATCTCGCATACCTTTTATATATTCTATTGCTAGATGTGAGATTACTTGTGGGTCTTGGTTAAACGCACGATCTCCAATGACTTCGCTCACTCCATAGTTAATGTCTAATACAGGTGCAAAACTAAAGTCAATATCCATCGCCCTGACTTCTGCCGCCATTAGCCAGCCATGTTGATACGATGATTTTTCTGAATGATCATTTTCACTCAGTTTTGCGATTGCAGGGAGTTCGGTAAATTCATTGCGAAAACGCTGAACTCGCCCTCCTTCGTGATCTACCGATATTAAAATACCATCGTTATTAGCAGCTCGAATCGCTTTTACCAATTGATCAAGTTGTTCAACTGATTCATAGTTTCTGGTAAATAAAATGACACCACCAGTGAGCGGGTGTTGTAATAGCTCTTTTTCTTCTTCAGTTAATTCGATGCCATCAAGATCAAGCATTAAAGGGGCAATGTGCATGAGTTTTCTCGCTAAAAATGATAATTTTATTATACCTAAAACAATTTTTTTTGTATTTTGATTAACATTGATTATCAAGGAATCTGAATAATCTAGTTGAATTCTACGGCTTACAGAAGCCTCCAATCAATTCCTAGAACTTGAAAATCAGGCGTTACCAAGGTTCAGCTAGATTAATCAGAGATTTTTTTAGGAAAGACTGATTAATAATAATAATACACTAAATACCTTACTCCTATCCTATACTAAGTAGGCAAGCCCTCTCTGATGGGATATGACCTCAAAAAACCAAGTGTTTTTCTTGCAATTAGTAAATCAGTATATTAGACTTTACTTAATTAGTTGAAAAGCTAATCACATTAACCCCCAAAACTAAATCGCTAGGAGATTTAAAATGAAATTACAAGTAGCAGCATTTACTGCATTAATCGCTCTTTCTGGAACTGCATCAGCTAACTGGTGGGACGGATGGAACAATGGTAACGGCGCTGGAAACGGTTACGGTAACGCAGCTGGTAACGGTACGGGTGCTGGTAACGCAACAGGTAACGCTCAAGGAACTGGCCAAGGCTGGGGAACGGGAAAAGGCGACGCAGACGGCGAAGTAGACTTCAGCATTACTTTTAAAGGTAAAGGTAAAACTGATATGGATACTGCAGGCAACCTAACCGGTAACGGTACTGGTGCTGGAAACGCAGCTGGTAACGGTCAAGGCGCTGGCAACACTGCTGGAAACATGGCTGGTAATGCACAGGGTCAAGGCAAGAATGGCGCTAACGGTTCTAACATGCCTTGGAACAGCAACGGCGGAAATGGTTTCACTATGCCTTGGAACAACAACGGCGGAAACGGATTCACAATGCCTTGGAACAACAATGCTGGTTACGCGCCTCAAATGCGTGCTCCACAGATGCAAGCTCCACAAATGAGAATGCCTCAGATGCAACAGCAACAGACTCGCATGATGGCTCCTGCTTACGCTACACAAGCTCCTAGCTTCCAACAGATGCAAGCTCAAATGGAAGCTCAACGCAAGCAGTACGAAGCGTACGCAAAGCAAATTGCTGCACAACAAAAAGCAATGGCTGAAGCTTTCCAAAAGTCACAAGCTGCTCAACAACAAGCTGCACCAGCAGCCGCTACTTCAGCTACTGCTCCTGTAGCTAAGTAAATTTAGTGAATATTCTAAGACGATATTTATCGTTTTAGAATATAGCTAATAAAAAGCCATCTGATAGTAATACCAGGTGGCTTTTTTGTGTCTGGACTATGTAGAACAAGTAGATATATATCTATAAACCTTTGAATTAATTAGTTATTACCCGTTCCTCTGCTATAACGTTTCACTTATCCATACCAACAAGGTTTTCGTAATAAAAACATGTGAAACTTCACTAGTACGAAATATTCATCACATCGGCTTTATTAAAAAATAAATACAAAGGGATTTGGCAAGGTAAAAGACAATGATTAATTATGAGAATTCAATAAGTATTAATCAACAACGTTATAGCACTGTTGATATTTTTTCAACCGAAGGACGTATCGGCAGACAAGCTTACTTTGTTTATTCGATCCTTCTTCCTGCTGCATTATTCTTAATTCTCGCCAGTATTGCAGGCATGATTTCTAAATTTGGAGGTATTGCAACTCAAGTATCTTATGCTCTGCTAGCGGTATCTGTAGTTGCTGTACTATTGTTAGTTGTTCGTCTGACTATGCAGCGCTGTCATGATTTTAATGTAGCTAGCGGATTCGCTGTATTTGCGATAATCCCATTTGCAAATATCATATTTTCACTAATCCCCGGCAATAATGGTTTAAATAGCTATGGTGAAGCCCCTGAGCCTGCTTCTACACTTATAAAAGTAGCTACTCAGATTCTTGGCGCAATCCTTGTTACAATTATTGCCTATACTATTATTCAGGTTCTTGGAATTAACGTGAAAGAACTAATCAGCTTATTATAAACTCCTAATAATATCTCAAGGTAAATTAGTATTTATAGATTTGCCTCATATTTAAATAGGAAAAAGAGCTGTAGCATTAAAAACAGCCCTATTTTATATACCACCCCCCCCTATTTTTCCACGATTTGTATTAATTTTATGAGCTTATTTTGCAAAATATCCCCTTAATATCTTCCACAATCAAATAAAACACTGGTATTAAAACCAGTGTTAGCATCGTTGCAAATAGTATTCCAAAACCTAAAGAGACCGCCATCGGTATCAAAAACTGAGCTTGCGTGCTTTTATCCATTATCAATGGCGTTAAGCCTGCAAAGGTAGTGAGTGATGTTAATAAAATAGGTCTAAATCGTGAACCACCCGCTATTCTTATAGCCTTGGCTACTGATGCGCCTTCTTTGATACGTTTATTAGTGTAGTCAACCAAGACTAGTGAGTCATTCACTACCACACCAATCAGCGCGAGCACACCCATTACGCTACTAATACTCAGGCTAATACCCATGATTGCGTGCCCACCAATTGCACCAATGATACTAAACGGAATTACACTCATGACCATTAAAGGCTGGGTATAAGAACCAAAAGGAATAGACAGTAAAATGTAAATCATTAGCAATGCAATAAAAAAACCAAACTTTAAACTATTGCCAAACTTCTTTTGTTCAAGTTGCTCTCCTTCCATATCTACCGTCACGCTTGGGTGATTTTTTATGAGTTCTGGCAACCACTCTTTTAGATCACTCACTACGGTATTAGCATTAGTTTTTTCTTTATTGAGATCAGCAGTAATATTTATTATTCGTTGTCGGTCAACCCGTGAAATACTTGATGAACCCGTTCCAATTTTTATAAAAGCCACTTCACTCAGAGGAATATCAGACCCACTCGGTGTATGAATTCTTAAGTTTTGTAAATCTGATAAAGAATAGCGCTCATTTCTAGGGGCGCGCACCATGACTTTAACTTCAGATTGATTGCGCTGGATACGCTGTGCCTCAACACCATAAATTGCATATCGAACTTGCGAGCCAAGCATTCTCAGATTTAACCCCAATTGTTCGGCTTCGGGTCGAATGGTTAATTGAACCTCATCCTTCCCGCCTTCAAAACTATTTTTGATGTCGTATAAACCATCATACTCACCTAATTTATCTTTTACTTTAGTAGCTAAAGCGTTGAGTTCTTTGAAGTCAGAGCCTTTGAGCTGCACATTAATAGGATCACCCCCACGACCAAGCTCCGCTCTAAAACTGAGTTCTTTAACTCCCGGGATTGCTCCTATCATTTTGCGCCATTTAGCGACTATTTCACGAGAACTTATTGTTGATGTACGTGATTCTGGTGGTAAAATCTCAAACGTCACGCTACCAAGGTGTGACTTTCCTCCACTATTGACTCTAGGACGACCGCCCGGCATACCCACAGTAATGAGTATATGCTTGATAAGTTTTCTTCCATCATCCTCTATGTATTCTTTTTGAAGTTTTTCTGCCATCAAGGTTATTTTATTGATATGTTTTTCAGTAATATTTATCGCCGTACCTTCAGGCATTTGAAGGGTGGCAGTAATAATTTCACTCTGGATACGCGGAAAAAAGGTGTATTTAAAACGCCCACTAATCACAAGTGCTACGGTTAAAATCAAAACAGAAATAAATATAACTAAGGTTAAATAACGCCAATTCAATGCAATATTTAAAAAGGGATTAAAAACCCGATCTATAAAATTTTCCAAGCCTCGTGATATTTTTTGTTGAAGCCTTGTCAAACTATTTGGCTTAGTGTCACTGCCTCTCAGCTTCATGTGTTGTAAGTGCGATGGCAATACAAACTTTGATTCTATTAAAGAAAATATTAAGACAGGTATGACAACTAAAGGAATATGCGCAAAAATTTTACCCCTAATGCCATCAATCATTAGCAATGGCGAAAATGCTGCGACGGTAGTAAGCACGCCAAAGGTGACAGGTACAGCAATTTCTTTTGTCCCTTCAATCGCGGCACGAACGCCATCTCCATGGCGCTGCAAATGTGTGTAGACATTCTCTCCGGTGACAATGGCATCATCCACCACTATGCCTAATACCAAAATAAAACCAAACATACTAACTAGGTTTAAAGTGACATCAAGGTATGGCATTACCGCCAAAGCACCTAAAAAGCTAATAGGAATTCCCACACTTACCCAAAAAGCCAAATCAGGACGTAAGAAAAGTGCCAATAATATAATAACGAGGATAATACCCTGAAAAAAACTATAACTTAGCGTATTAAGACGTGCTTTAACGACCTTTGAGCTATCTTTCCAATAGCTAAGAGACAAACCTGCGGGGAGGGTTTCTTTGCGTTTTTCTATGTATGTTTTTACAGTATTTGCCAATTGAATCGCATTTTGATCGCCAACTCTTGCCACATTAATAAAAGCTGCGTGTTTTTTATCAAACTGGCTGTAAAGCATATCCTCATTAAAACCATCATTGATATTTGCAATATCTCCCAATCTAATTCGCGTGCCATCTTTGCGACTAATCACACTAATATTAGCAAAATCATTTTTACGATATGCCTGCCCTAGTGCCCTGACTAAAATATCGCCCGAGGCTGTTTTAATACTCCCACCAGGAATATCACGCGAAGCATTACGAATTACGCTTGAAATATCCTCAAGCGTTAAACCATATTGACGCAGGGTAAACTCTGGTACGGTAATACTTATTTCCCATGGTCTAACTCCACCCATAGCAACTTGGGTTACATTGGGTAGGTTACGAATTTCGTCGCGGATTTTTTCGGTATTTTGGCGCAGAACAACGTCATTTTTACGATCTTGTTCAATCACCACAGTGATAACATCTCGGATACGAATTAATTGCTCTACAACGGGCCGCTCGGCTCCTTCTGGAAAGGCACTAATACCATCAACTCGTGATTTAATCTCATTGAGTACCTTTGTCGTATCATAACGTTTATGAACCTCAGCACGTACCAATGAACGCCCTTCTGCTGAAGTACTATAAATACGATCAACCCCTGGTAGATCAGCAATCGCATCCTCAATTCTTATTGATATCCCTTGCTCAACTTCGCTGGGTGTGGCGCCTGAATAAACAACCGTAATATTGATAATATCAGCTTCAAAAGCGGGGAATGTTTCTAGAGGAACTTTTTTAAAAACTGAATACAGACCAAAACCGATGATCGCAAACATTAACAGATTTGCGGCCACCGGGTTTCTTACAAACCATGCTACGATGCCTTTATTCATTTTGAGTTAACTTCATTATTGTTATTAGTATTTTTCTTCTGTTTTATTTGTTGATTCTTTTGTTTCTCACGATAGTCTTTCACTGTAATAACTCTCATACCCTCGATTGCTTGGCTCATACTGGTAATAACTAAGTTTTTGTTAGCAATCATTTCCTTTGAACGAACTATCGTTTCTGTTTGGGTATTCCAAAGCGTTGTAACAGGGACAATATGAATCTTATTACCTTCCAGTAATAGTATTTCTTTATTCTGACGCACTGAAACACTCGGTAAAACATAGACATTTTTAAAGGTTCTACCTTCAATTTTCGCCTCAATATATTGTCCTATTCTTAAGGGAGAGCTAACATTGTTTATTGCATCAAAGGGATTATCTACTCTGGCTATTACTTTTATTTGACGACTATTAACGTCTAAAGCAGCACTAGTGCGCACCACCCGCCCTTTCCACTCATTCACCTGTAAGCTATTAGGATTAGTGAAGTGCACATCAGGAAATAATTGATCATTTACTGATTTATTTTTAAATGATTCTGGTAAGCCCAACAACTCATAACGCTGTAATGACAAAGGCAAATCCACCTCAACATAATCTGTTGAATAAATTTTACCCAGTACCGAACCCTTATTTACAAACTGTCCTATATCTACATTCTTTTGAAATATTCTTCCGCTGTACGGTGCTTTAATAATTGTTCGGGACAAGTTTAAACGCTCTTGTGTCTCTCTGGCTAACGTAGCCGTGATTTTAGCTTGCGTTGCTTGCTTACGACTTTTGAAGGTATTAATTTTACCCTGCAAGTCTTCTAATTTTTGCTGTAGCTGATTAGTTTTTTGTTGCTCACTATCCAAAATAGATCGTGCAATAACTTTTTTAGCGAGAAGCCCGCGCAAGCGATTTACTTCTTTTCTACCTAAAGATAAATTCTTTTTCGCTAACTGATAAGAGCGTTTACTACTTTTTTCTTCTTCATTAATTTGAGCCAGTACAGCACGATTAGCGGCTACATCAGCCGAAACGATAGCAAGTGCGTTTTTGTAATTAGCTTGGTCAATAGAGAGAAGGATTTCATCTTTTTCAAAGTAACTCCCTTCCTGGAATTTATCAGAAATATTTGTAATACGACCTGATACTTCAGCCACCAAATTAGTTTGAGTGCCTGCACGTACTATTCCAGAGGCCTTTATGGTCATTGTATAGTCTTGGGGACTGAGTGTTATAACCTCAACTACGGGAGAACTTACTACAAAAGGTTTTTTCTTAGGTTCTGGACCTGTGCCTATCAAGTATTTACCAAAAAATATTGTACCTGCAAGCAATAAAATAGGAAGAATGACTTTAAACATTAAATACCCGCTAAAATGGCCTAATTTGTGTGTTTTATTTATACCACCCCCCCTCTTTTTCGACGATTTGTGCGAATTATTAGGTGTTTTTTATTTAGAGCAGCATCAACATACCTTCGCAGGCTTGTGATAAGACAACAAACAAGGGCGTGAGCTCCCGGCGCTTGTACAACAAACGGTTCAGCTCGTGGCTTCTCGCTGCGCTCGAATCATGATCTAACCTTATTCGTTAGACTTTTTTATTTCTTTATGCCTTTACACCAGAAACTATATCCTCTAAAGATAGGTCTTTTAACCACGTTTCTCTTTCTTTTGTGTAGTCACCGTGACCAAGTGTGAACTGATTTAAATATTTAAACGTATCTACGATACCCATTTGTTTAAATAGTATATGAGTGGCTTTTTTATTAACCTCAGACACAGGATGCGTATTTAAATTTTTCATTTTAGTACCTCTGCAATTAACTCAAGGGGAGATAAAGATATTGTTTTTAACGTTTCAACTTTCTTAGCCTTTTTCAAGAATTTATCATCAGTTGTGCAAAAATAGTGAATATTATTAACTACAGCAGAAGCTAGATGCAAAGCGTCCATTGGTTTAATATTGTTTTTCATATATTCCTTAGCTCTTTGCTCAACCTCATCCGTTAATATTAGATATTCACTTGAAATATCAAGTATTTCAAATGCCTTATCTTTTCTATCTTCATCAGGTATTTTTGACAACTCTAAATCCAGTATTTCAGATGAAACTAAAGTTACATTATGTCTTTCAACAATACCTAATATTGTTAGAATTGCTTCCGCCTCGACATTTTTTCTACTAACTTTGCACCAGCTTCGAGAGTTGGGGTTGTAATCGTAATATGATCTTAATAAGATTGATTCCTTTCGGTTTATATTACTTACTTACTGATTAACTTGTCGTAATCATCATGCTTACCAACCCAAAACCATAAAATACCCTCATCAATTTCTACAGCTAATGCGCGATTTTTTTATGCCTACTCTAGCAGACCAATAGTTTTTTACTTTCTTAAAATGGATTGACGGATGAAGAGGGTCTTTTTTTAGTAGTTCGAAGTTTTTATCGGCTAGTTTTTGAGTTTTCTGTGGGAGTTTATTATAAGACTCCCAAAATGACGCACTTGCATAATGCTTCATATTTCTTTGTAGTTACCAGCTTTAAAGTCAGCTATAGCTTTATTGGCCATATCATCTAGTTTCCCAGATGCGATGTCCTCCTCGATTTGTTTGTCCCATGCCTTAGCGTCAAAGTTTTCAAACCATAAACGGAACTTTGCTAATTCGATTTTTGGCAATGAAGCTACTTCTTCTTCAATTCTTTGTACCTGTGACATAACATTAAACCTATAATTCTGTTTCTTTTTTGATATTTTAACATGTCTGATTATATCTGTATCTGTGAAAATTAAAATCAGGGTACTTTTTCCCTATTTTCGTCTAACGCCTCATTCAGCTGATCCACTGGCAAAATGGTACGAGGACTTTTAAAACAACAAAACTATAACACAAACCGTTATCTCCGGAAAAGACCTGCTTAAGTGGGTCAGATGCAATAACTTGTTAGCTTTTGTTAATTTTTAAGCTACTTCCAACACCTTAATTTCAACATTCTTTCCAATACAGGAAACCATTTTAACTAAGCGATCTATTGTAAATTCTTCGTATTTGGTATTTAAAACAGCACTAATTTGTGGTTGCGTGCAACAAAGTGCTTTGGCAGCATCTTGTTGATTAAGCCCTGATTTTTTAAACCATTTTCGAATAACTAGCATAAGGTCTAGACGTATTTTTTCATAGCCAGAATTAGCAACCTCTAAGGCTTCAAAGATATTTTCATCTGTTTTTAATATTTGTTTTTTCATAATAACTCCAACTGCTTAAGTAATATCTTTATAACGCTGTTTTGCTAGATCAATATCTGCCTTTCGTGTCTTTTGCTGTTTCTTTACAAGAGCATGTAAAATGTAAATACATTCCTCAAACTTAGTAACGTACATGATTCTATATTCATTATCGTTGTGAATACGGATTTCTTTAACTCCTGAACCGATGCTAGAAAAAGGCTTCCAATCATCAGGCTCTTCGCCAGCTTGAAGAAGTCCGAGCTGATAACCAGATTCTCGCCTTGCATCATGAGGGAAAGAAACAATGTCTTCTTTTGAACTACCTAGAAAGCATATATTCTTTTTATCCACGTTTATCTCACTATCTGTATTTTTGTCAATTATATTGAATTTCATATAACATTTCAAGTGGAGCGAAGTGTTCGATAAAAGTGATTTCCTAAATGCTTGTGAAATATGCCTTTGCGTCGCAGACAGCTAACGCCTTGCTAAAGGGCTTGCCGATTTAAACCTGCAAACCTCAAAACAAAATCATGACGCACAAAAGGTACAAAATGCAAATAGAAGCTCTGAGACAGCTTGTCCACT
>JALSLX010000116.1 GCA_026988095.1 Thiotrichaceae bacterium | reverse complement strand
TAGTATGCTTCATAGCCTGAGTCTCTTTGGTGGGTGAAAATGCTGTCTATTTAACTGCATATTCTACCTTATCCTTATAGACTCGGGCTTCTTTGTGTTTTTGGGGTTTTTAACCGGACACTAGTGCCTTAAATTTGTCTTTATTTAGATTATAGAGGCTGTTTTAGTCATTATCTTTGACATTAAAGGCATTAAAAACTTACGAACTGGCACAGGAAGCTTCGCAGCCCCAGCTTCTACAGCAATATCTGCGTGATGAGCCTCATCAATTTTCATTTGCTTTAAAATAGCTAAGCTTGGCTCATCATTTTTAGATATTTTATTAATATGTTCATCTAAATGCCTTACCACTTGATCTTCAGTTTCTTTTACAAAACCCAAACTCCATTTATCACCCACCAAACCAGCTACAGCACCTATTGTAAACGATCCCATATACCAAACTGGCCCAAAGTAGCTCTTATGCCCATCAAGCTCGCCTAAACGTGTCTCACACCAATTTAAGTGATCATTCTCTTCCATTGCAGAGCGCTCCATCTGCTCGCGAATGTCTTCACGTTTTGCTGTCAATGCTTGCCCACGATACAAACCCTGCGCAGAAACTTCTCCAGCATGGTTAATCCGCATAAGTCGAGATGAAAGTTTACGCTCTTCTTCTGACAATTCAATTTCTATACTTAAACCTTGGGAAGGATTAGGGCGCTCAGTCGTTGGTGCAAGCGTATGAACCGTACGCAAAGCTTGATCAACTTCATTGATCAATTTATCAAAGATACTTAATTTACGCATAATTAACCCTATAATCTTCAGAAGAATTTTATTTTTTCTCTCTACGTGTAAGCATATCAACAATTTTCATTAATGGTTTTTCACCACCGGCAGTGTATGGGCTGGTACGGTATTTACCATTAATGATGATCGTAGGTACTGATTGCGCCTGAGAAGATGCACTAATCTCTTGCGCACGTTTAATTTTTGTACGGAACAACATCGATAGTTTAGCTTTTTGAATCTCATCTTCAGAATAGCCTAGCTGTACAAAGAAACGTCTCACAGCACTAGGATCACGCAATTGACGTTTTTGCTCATGAATGGCTTGGAATATTTTTTTAATTAAATCTTTTTCACCAGTAGGATCTAGTACTTTTGCTAAGTAAAAAGTATTTGCGTCTGCTGACCAGCTTGGATTCAACATAGCAGGCACTTGTGTGAACTCCACATAATGAGGAAGATTCTTTTCATATTCTTTCATAGTAGGTTCAAGATTATAACAATGAGGACAACCCAACCACAAAAGCTCGATAACCTCTACCTTGCCATCTGTTGTATCTGTTTGCATTTGAGGGAATATTTCAAAATAATGAACACCCTCAATAAATTCTGATTTTTCAGTTGTTTTCTCAGACTTTACTGCAACTTTTGTCGTTGCAGCCTCTGTTGTATCAGTTGCCATTGCCTTTTTTACTACGGGTTCAACTTTTTTCACTTCAACTTTCTTTGCATCTGATGACTCAGAACCACAAGCGGTCAGAAATATTAATGTGCCTAGCATTATTGACGTTATTTTAATCATATTATTCATTGGTCTTAAATCCTTTATTGGTTAATATATTTTATAAAGATTATGACTTCACATTATGTCGTAAAGTTCATTTTTTATTCTAACGGGTAGCGCTCTCCCAAACCTCACCTATAAAAATCGTTACTCCATCCCCATGTACGCTATATAAGCTGCCACAGATGCAATATCTTCATCGTCCATTTGCTTTGCGATATTACGCATCTGAGGAGGCGCATCATTACTTCGCCCTCCTGAGCGAAAAGCCTCCATCTGCTTAATGATGTAATCCATTTGTTGCCCCACTAAACGAGGGAAAACACCCTCTTTATCCCCCAAACCATCTTCACCGTGACAAGCTGAACAAGCAGGAATACCATACTCAATTCGTTTACCCGTAAAAATTTCTTCTCCTATTTTCAAATCAATAAACTCGTGATTTTTAATACTTTCAGGCGTATTTTGATTAATCATTTCTTGTTTTGAAAAATAACTTGCCAAACTAGTCAGCTCTTTATCTGAGGGAAACTCTCTAACAATTATCATCATCTCTTCATTAACACGTTTGCCCGTTTTAAAATCTTCAAGTTGTCGAATGATATATTTTTCATTCAAGCCAGCAATATTAGGAAGTTCGGGATTGACGCTGTTACCATCAAAACCATGACATTCGGCACAATTTAGAATAAATCGTGAGCCATCTATGTTTTCTTTTAGCGCTTCAACAATCTCAACTTTTACATTTAAATTATCTGTCGTTATATCTTTATCTTTCTTAGATTCAGCATTAAGCGTTAAAAAATTTATTAACAAAATTAGGCTCAAAAAAATTAAGCCCAATTTGGGTAAATTTGATTGTCTCCCCATAATATAGCCCTCTATTTATAATTATTGAGCTATTAATACCACACTGTGCAATTTTTACCCAATAAAAAAGGGTGATTAAATCACCCTTTTTTAAGAAATATCGAAAAAATTAATCGCTTAAGCCTGAAATATACTCGGCAACAGCATCCATTTCTGCATCTGTCATGTTTTTAGCAATATTTCTCATCATTTTTCCTACATCATTTGCACGCTTACCAGACTTAAAGGCCTTTAGTTGTGTAATCGTGTATTTCGCGTGTTGACCCGCAATTTTTGGAAATTTAGCCGCTACATTACCAGAACCTGTTGGACCATGACACGCTGCACAGGCTGCAACACCTGTAGTGAGATTTCCACCTTTGTAAATCGCCTCACCGACTACTACTTTTTCTTTATTTGCAGTGCCTGATTTAGCTTTTTGGGTCGAATAATATGCAGCTAAATCTTTCACATCAGCATCAGATGCTATTCCTTTTGCCAT
Source organism: Thiotrichaceae bacterium (assembly GCA_026988095.1). GTDB lineage: Bacteria > Pseudomonadota > Gammaproteobacteria > Thiotrichales > Thiotrichaceae > Cocleimonas. The sequence goes on along the minus strand of JALSLX010000116.1, from coordinate 39,283 downwards.
TGCCGTCATTGTAGGATCATTACGCTTATCTGATCTAAAATCAGCAAGTTGCTTAGCAAGATAACCTGCGCCTTGACCTGCAAGTTTTGGCCAATCTGGGTTTACACTATTACCATCAGCTCCGTGACACGCAGCACAAGTTGCACTAGCTTCCTTACCTTTAGTTGCATCACCAGCTTTTAATGTCTCATTTGCCATTACTGTAAAACTTAAACCCAAACATACTACTAACGCTAATATCGTTACATTTTTCATCTAAAAACTCCTAAATACCTTGTATACTTCATCGCCAATTAATACCACAGCTAATCAGTGGCGTTTTATACCATAGAGCCTAGGAGTTTGTCCAAGAATAGAAGCCGTAGCAGGAGAAAGTAATTTTGTGAGATAATTTTTAGTGATTTAAGTCAAATAGTTCTTCTACTGACTTAAGCCAGTGGGAATAATATCCAGAATAGTTTTCCACATTTAGCTACAAAATATATTTCTATTTTAGATGCCCCTTAATAAAAGACTGATTAAGTCGATTATATCTAAACTTAAGCTAATTGAAATTGATCAGTTTGTTCTTAAGTACAACAAATAAATGAGATCATTATTATGAGTGCTTTTTATCAACAGGCGCATTTTTTACAAAGCGCGACGACCCCAGATACTCTACCCCCAGAAAGTGGTTTTGAAGTGGCATTTTCTGGGCGTTCAAATTCGGGTAAATCAAGCACCTTAAACCGACTATGCCAACAAAGGAGTCTTGCACGTACGAGTAAGACTCCGGGACGCACACAATTGATTAATTTTTTTGCGCTTCCTGAAGATAAATTTTTAGTTGATTTACCCGGTTATGGTTATGCAAAAGTGCCTGAAAAGGTTAAATTAAAGTGGGCAAAATTTATTGAGTTATATCTCACACAACGTTTCACTCTACGTGGTTTAGTCATTGTAATGGACATTCGCCGCCCTATGCTTGATCATGATATCAATATGCTAAGCTGGGCAGAATCCCGCCATTTAGCGGTTCATATAGTATTAAATAAATCAGATAAACTAAAACATGGGCAAGCCAAAAGTGCTCTTTTAAAAACGCAGCAACAATTAAAAAAATATAAAAATGAAACAAGCGTTCAGATGTTTTCCGCCTTAAAAGGCGTAGGTGTTGAAGCTTTACATAAGCAGCTTGATATCTGGCTAGAGCCACAACCTTATAAAAACAATCTTCCTGAAAAATAGTTACCCGCTACCTTTAAGGAGAAACTGATCAAGTCCAATTATTTTCAGCTTGTCAAATCAGCCGCTATTTTCCACGAAGATCGGCGTAATAGAGTGACTATTACGCCGATCTTCGTGGAAAATATTGACAGATTTTTCTGCGCTGAATTCTATTCGACTTAATCAGTCTCTCCTTAAACAAACAACCATAAAAAAACCCCGTTCAATGGAGACCACTGACGGGGTTAAAATAACAGGTCTGGATTGGGGACACCAAACCTGTGCTCCGCAAGAGAAATAAAGAACACCGGGCTTAAGTGTCCATAAGTTTTAAATCCCCTTGCTGCGGATTACTAAGTTAAACAAAATAAATTCTGCCTAACTGGTATCTCTATAAAAACATATTTATTACCAGCTTACAAGTTAGCGAACGATAAAACCTTGCTAAGTAAAGATGACTGGTACTGTTCTTAAACTTTATTCTGCGGTTTCACCCCCTTTATGTTTTGCTAAGCGCGGTTTCACGCCATATCTTTCAGCTTTCACTAGGCCAATTAATGCACTAGATTCATTCATCTTGCCATCTCGCATATACTCCAAGTCTACTTTTGAACCCATACGCAGATTACCAATCAAACTTTTTAGATTTGAACTGCTCGTTACCATTGACCCATTAACTTTTATAATCACATCTCCTGCTTTAATTCCTGCAATATCTGCTGGAGAATGTGGCACCACGCTTGAAATCATTGCTCCATGACCATCTCGCAAGCTAAATGCTTTCACCAAGCCTGGTCTTAAATCTTGTATTTCAATACCTAATTGACCGCGTTTAACAAAGCCATTTTCGATAAGCTGATCTTTGATATTTATAATCATATCGGAAGGAATAGCAAAACCAATTCCTACATTGCCGCCACCTTTACCACCTAAAATTGCAGTATTAATACCAATAAGTTCACCACGCAAATTTACTAAGGCCCCACCTGAATTTCCAGGATTTATAGACGCATCTGTTTGGATAAAGTTTTCATAATCCTCTATCCCTAAACCTGTTCTACCTAATGCGCTCACAATACCAGAAGAAACTGATTGACCTAAACCGTAGGGATTTCCTATTGCTACAACAAAATCTCCCACTCTAATTTTTGTACTGTCTGCAATATGCATTTCTGCCAACCTATCAGGCTGGATGCGAATGACTGCAACATCGGCTTTCAAATCTTTTCCTACCAATACCGCATAAAACTGACGTTTATCTTTTAAAGTAACAATAATTTTATCAGCATCATCTATAACGTGAGCATTTGTTACAATATAGCCATACTGAGCATCGATGATAATTCCTGAGCCAGCACCAACAACTTTTTTCTTTTTAGCGGGTAATGTATTACCAAAAAAATGACGATAAACAGGGTCTTTAACATCTGTAGTTGTTGCCCTGCCTTTAGTTGAAATATTTACAACAGCTGGGGTGATTTTTTCAAGCATATCGGCTAAAGAAGGTAATACTTGACCATTAACTACTGCAGGTAGTTTTGCAAATGCTACGTTATTGAGGCTCATATAAAAAATAAGAACAATCAAAATTAAAAAATTATTTTTCAAGCCTTTCATTTAAACCAACCTGTTTAACTCAGTATACTGCATCCCGCTATACTACTGTTATAGTCCTATCGTGGATTCCAGTCAAACTTCTTCTGCATATCCACATAGAAGTCTTTTTTATCATCTGTATCAGCTGGAGGTGTAACAATTTGCAAAACAACATATTGATCTCCTGTTAGCTCTCCTTTTTTGGGAATTCCTCGCCCTTTTAATCGCATTTTTTTTCCTGACTTTGAATCAGCAGGTACTTTTAATTTCAGTTTTCCAGCTAAAGTCTCTATCGTAATACTTTCACCTAAAGCAGCTTCCCATGGTGCTATTGGCAAATCCAAATATACATCCTTTCCATCAAATCGATACATTGAATGCTTATTGACTTTTATCTGAAGATGTAAATCACCACCATTACTTGCCTTACCTGAAAGGCGAATTTTTTTACCTTCCTCAATTCCTTGAGGAATTTTAACCTCAATAGTTTTACCATTAGGCAAACGAACGCGTTTATTATTACCTGCAAAAACATCTTCTAAATCAACCGTAAGTATCACGACTTCTGCAGGTGGCTTTCTGCGTGGCTGCTGCTGATTAAAACCACCTTGCTGGAATCCTGCTCCACCACTACCAAACATTGATTCAAAGAAATCACTGAAACCTGCTCCGCCACCTGCTTGACCACCACCAAATTGGCTAGAATCAAAGCCACCTTCCCAACCTGGAGGAGGATTAAAGTTTTGACCATTTTGCCAATTTGCACCTAGGTTATCGTAGGATTCACGCTTTTCTACATCACCCAGTACCTCATACGCCTCGTTTACATCTTTGAAACGCTCTTCGGCATTCGCTTCTTTACTTACATCTGGGTGATACTTACGTGCAAGTTTGCGGTAAGTCTTTTTTAAATCTACCTGACTAATATCACGATCGACACCCAGCACCTTGTAATAATCTTTGTAGTCCATAAATCATCTAATGTAATATTGGTTTAATTAGCTCTTAACATGGTATCTTAACGGCTAAAATCAAGCTAAATTGGATAAGATATGAATACCTTTTTAACACTCGGTGCATTGTTTGGATTACTCGCCGTTATCATTGGCGCATTTGGCGCACATGGTCTTGAAAACACTTTAACCGAACACGCTATATCGCGTTATAAAACTGGCGTTGAATACCAGTTTTATCATGTCATGGCGTTAATGATATTGGGTATTATCGTTTCTCAACTTTCTGCCATTCCTAGTCTAATTCATTATTCTGGCATTGCTTTTACCATTGGTATTTTATTATTTTCAGGTAGTCTTTACCTTTATGCACTCACTGGAATTACTAAGTTTGGGATGATTACGCCGATAGGTGGGCTTGCCTTTATCGTTGGTTGGGTTTGCTTGCTGATTTATGCCATAAAAAACACATAAACATCATTCAATATTCAGGCACTGCTCTCTCATTTGCTCTATTAATACCTTTAATTCAACTGCTGATTTTGTCGTTTCAGCGTCATTAGATTTTGATGCAAGAGTATTGGCTTCACGATTTAGCTCTTGCATTAAAAAATCTAAACGTCTACCAACAGGTTCACTATGTGCAAGCACTGCATTAACTTCTTCGATATGTGCGCCAAGGCGATCCAACTCCTCATCAACATCTAAGCGTTGTACATGGTAGACCAATTCTTGCTCGAGTCGGTTATCATCTACGTTTACATCTAGTTCTGAAATTTTAGCCATTACCTTTTCTCGTAATAGTTTGATGACTTCAATACGTCTAGACTTCACATTTTCAACTATTTTAACCACGACATCACAACGAGAACGAATCATTTTGGAAAGACGACGACCCTCAGTTTCTCGCATGATAATCAAATCACCCAATGCGTTTTCTAACAGTGATTGAGCAGGCTTAAAGAGATCATCTGCGATGACCTCTTTCTTTTCTATTACCCCAGGCCACTGCAATATTTCCATTGCTGACAATGTGGCTGACTTATGAGTAAGATGTTTTATCTCACTACAAGCATTCAATAATGATTTGACCATATCTTCGTTGATATTAATTACATCAACGCTTTCGTTCTCTGACTCTTGCAAGGTTAATTTAAGTTCAACCCTACCCCGAGCCAGTTTTTTTCGAATAACCTCTTTAAATTTATGTTCGTGAGCGATAAGTGCACTAGGTAAATGCAAGCTTATATCCAAATGGCGGTGATTAACCGTTCTAATTTCCCAACTTAATTCTGCCTTAGCCACTTTTTTATCTTTACGAGCGAATGCGGTCATGCTTTTAATCATAAATATGCCTACACCTGATTATTTTTTAGATTATTTCTTTAATAATAAGCTTTAAATCATATGTTTTATTACCCACCCCCCCCTCTTTTTCGCTGTTTTGTGTGATATTTTCACACAAAACAGCGAAAAAGAGGGGGGGGTGGGTAACAAAAAAGGGCTAAAAACGCGTGGATTAAGCCAAAACAGCGCGTGAAATTGCCCAAACACCTACTTTTTTAACACCTGATTGTTTTAATAGCTTTGCTAACTCATTAATTGTCGACCCTGTAGTCACTACATCATCAACAATAACCACGTGGTCATAGTTTATTGCTTTTTGTAGCTTAATTTCAAAGCAATTTTTTACATTTTTTCTTCTTTGCGATGCATTTAGATCTGTTTGTGCTGATGTTTTTCGGTTTCGCTCCACAAGCTTAGTATCAATCGTAAGTTTAAGCGCTTTTGCTACAGGGCGAGCTATTTCAATGGATTGATTAAACCCACGTTTCACTAATCTGCTTTTGTGCAAAGGAACGGGAATAATACATTCGGGCAATTCACCTTTTTTCTCTTGTTTTAACCGCGTTAATAACAACTGCCCTAAAATTTCAGCATGGGATAATTGTTGTTTATATTTTAGCGTAGTAATTAAGAAGTCGAGCGGTGCTTGGTAATGAAACAAGCACAGCGTGTAATCAATCATAGAGGAGGTTTTAAGGCATTCGCCACAAACTGTATCATGCTCACTTACTTTAAATAATGGTAACCCGCATTGCTTACAAGCACTTGCTAAAATGGGGAAATCTCCTTCACACGATTCACATAAAGAAATTGACCGTGACACTGAACCTCCACAAAGCACACAAGAAGAATGTAAAAAAACCATAGATTATTATTTAAAAACCTTAATATGAAAAGAGAGTGCGATTTTAACATAGTCACAGTAAACTATATTGCTCATCCCTCAAAAACAGAGATTTCAATGACCGAGTCAAATAACAAACTAACCCATTTTAATCAACAAGGTGATGCCCACATGGTGGATGTGGGGAGCAAAGCAATTACCAAACGTGTCGCTGTTACAGAGGGGCGAATTTTTATGGAACCTGAAACTTTGCAAAAAATCATTGATGGCGATAATAAAAAGGGAGATGTTTTAGGCATTGCTCGTATTGCAGGGATTATGGCAACTAAAAAAACGGCTGAGTTAATCCCTCTTTGCCATCCTCTAGCTATTACCCATGTTGATATTCAGCTAAAGACTGAAGAGAGTCCTCCCGCTGTTTATTGTCAATCAACCGTTGAGGTCAGTGGACAAACAGGAGTGGAAATGGAAGCACTCAATGCGACTCAAATCGCGTTATTAACAGTTTATGATATGTGCAAAGCAGTTGACCGAGGAATGACTATCAACGATGTGCGTTTATTGAAAAAAAGCGGGGGTAAATCAGGAGATTGGGTGGCGGAGAAAACTTGATAATGTTCTACTATATAGCATTAGAACATTTCTATAAAAAAACTAACAAACACACCAACCGGAGAAACACCTATCATGCTTCAAATAGCGTTTAACAGCTTTCTTGGTAAAAGTCCTAGCTGGTTTAAAATAGCAATTATCGCCTTCTTAGCCTTGAGCTACCCTGCAATGTTAATATTAGGTGATAGCGGGCATACCGTTGTCGGCTGGGCATTTATCGCGATGTTTATTCTTTCATTAGCGATGGCCTTAAAATGTTATCCCCTTCAGTCTGGTGGATTACTAGCCATTGGTGCCTTGATACTAGGATTGACCTCACCAGAAACTGTTTGGAATGAAATTCAGCAAAATCTAGGGGTGATTTTACTACTGGTATTCATGGTTAGCTTCATCTATTTCATGCAACCACTTTTGATTTTCATCTTCGGTAAAATCCTATTAAAAGTTGAAAATAAAATAGCCTTATCATTAATGTTTTCACTTTCCGCGGCCTTTCTTTCAGCCTTTCTAGACGCACTTACTGTTACCGCCGTTTTGATTACCGTATTTGTTGCACTATATGGCGTATACGAAAAGGTACATTCCTCTGTCGGTGTTGATTATAACGATAATGATACTTTCGACCGCAAAGAAATGGGGGGTGATTCTTTAGAAGAATTTCGTTCATTCTTACGTTCATTAGTTATGCATGGTGCAATAGGTACGGCTTTGGGCGGTGTAATGACACTAGTGGGCGAGCCACAAAACCTATTAATAGGCGAAAAATTGGGCTGGAATTTTATAGATTTTGCAGTACAAATGTCGCACATCACTATACCAACGCTAATAGCAGGCTTATTGGTAGTGGTTACCGTAGAGCTAACAAGTACTTTTGGTTATGGCGCTAAACTACAACCGCACGTAAGAGACATTCTAAAAGGCTATATCGAAAAAGAAGACGCGAATCGTACAGATACAGAGAAATACGCGCTTGTCATTCAAGGCATCTGTGCAGTTATGCTTATATTTGGCTTGGCTTTCCATATTATGGAGGTAGGGCTTATAGGCCTAATGCTTTTAGTCATAGTAACTGCTTTTACAGGTATTACAGAAGAGTCTCGCATCGGCCATGCATTCGAAGAGTCACTACCTTTTGTATCGCTATTGGTCATTTTCTTTGTCATCGTTGGCATGATTCACGACCAACATTTATTTACCCCCGTTGTAAACTGGGTGCTTGCTTTACCACTAGAAGATCAGCCTAAAGCATTCTTCTTAGCTAATGGCATATTGTCAGCTATTAGTGATAATGTTTTTGTTGCGACGGTTTATATCAATGAGGTGAAAGCAGCTTTTGATGCAGGAACAATTTCACGTGAACATTTTGAAACACTTGCTATAGCAATCAACACAGGTACAAATTTACCAAGTGTCGCAACACCGAATGGGCAAGCTGCCTTTTTATTCTTACTAACTTCAGCACTAGCGCCTGCGATTCGTTTAGGTTATGGGAAGATGGTATTTATGGCATTGCCATACACGATTGTTTTGACTGTTGTGGGATATTTGTTTCAATAGAAATTAAAAGAATGTCACTTTGAATTGATTTCAAAGTGACATTACCTAGCTACTAGTAACCAGCCGTATTCTCTTCCACCCAGCGATAACTCCCATCTTTCAAAGACTCTTGCTTCCAAAAAGGTGCTTTGTGCTTTAAGTCTTCCATAATGAAGCGACAAGCTTCAAAAGCATCCACTCGGTGTGATGACCATACTGCAACCAATACAATTGGTTCTGCAGGCAATATCTTACCGACACGATGTATGACAAGAATATTCAACAACGACCATTTATTAGCGGCCACATCAATAATCTCGTTGAGTTGTTTTTCCGTCATTTTAGGATAATGCTCTAATGTCATACTTGTAACATCATCACCTTCATTAAAATCACGCATTGTGCCAATAAAGCTTGCTGTAGCACCATAATCAGTCTTTCCCTGCATGGATGAAAGCTGATACTCCTGCTGAAGCTTCCACGGATCAAAGATTGACTCGAAAATTCCTATTTTGCGTGGTGTGCCCATCATTAACCACCCGTTACAGGCGGAAAGAATGCAACTTCATCGCCATCATTAACAATAGCATTAGCATCGGTATATTCTTGATTAAGCGCGATGAGAACATCATCAGGAAAGCTTTCTTGACCCGTTGCTTGCAGCCAGACTTGATTAATTTTCAAAGATTTAGGTAGCTCAAGCGTATCACTCCCTCGCCCTATCCTTTCTCGTAAGCTTGCAAAATATAGTATATTAATTGTCATAAAGTAAATGTAGCACAATAATACTAACAAACAATAAAAAAGCCCTTTGAAAAGAAAATTTACAAGAAAATGATTGGGTTGGCCTTCTTTTTTTACTTTATTTTCAGTACAGGTATCCTTAAATATGAATAGGCTTCAGAATAGGCTCAACATCAATCTCGTCACCCATCAGTTCTTTAGCACGACGAATTGCCAAAGTTCTCTCACGAAAAAAACGATCTTCTCCAATTTTTTCTAACAAACCAGAGCGTTTAAAGGCATCTAACATCGGCTTTTTCGCTCTCGCTATAAATAATTCAATTCCTGCTGTTTCTAATCTTTCACAGATACGCCCTAATGTTTCTTCTCCAGTGGAGTCAACAAGATCGACTGATTCAAAATCTAACACCATGACTTTAAGGTTTGGTTTTTCAGCCATGCTATTCAACACTTTCCCCTCAAGATAACCTGCATTAGCAAAGTATAAATCGCCGTCATACCGAAATATAGAAACATTATCACTGGTTTTTAAACCAAATAATTTTGCATCGCGCAATGTTCCATCTTCATGCCTACAAACTTCAACAAAGTAAGGGCTCATAGTGCGATAGAGAAAGAGTCCTAGTGATAGTAATACACCAACAATTATACCTTTTTCTAAATGTGGTGCAAAAAATACTGTGGTAAAGAAAACTGCGACGGCAACAAAACCATCATGCCTATGCACTTTCCATGCATGAACAATTGGCTTTATTTTAATTAAGTTAAATACCGCAACCATAATAACTGCAGCCAAAGTCGCTTGCGGTAAATGGTAAAGCAATGGCGTCAAAAAAAGTAAAGTTATAGCAACCAACACGCCTGTCACAATAGATGAAAAACCTGTTTTAGCATCTGCTGAAAAGTTAACAGCAGAACGTGAAAAAGAGCCAGAAACAGCATAACCTTGAAATACTGATGACACTAAGTTAGATAGCCCCTGTCCAACTAACTCTTGGTTTGCAGAAAGCCTTTGGCGTGTTTCTGATGAAATTGCTTTAGCAACAGAAATCGCTTCAACAAAACCCAGCATACCGATCACTAAAGCTGAAACCATTAAATTTACAATTTGACTAAACTCGACCTCGGGGATTTTAAAGGCTGGTAAACCACTTGGCACAATACCAACGACTTCTCCCCCCCTTGCTTCATACCCTAAGAAATAGGCAGCGAGTGTACAAATAACGACCGTGATTAATACATTCGGCAACCTAGGCGCAAACTTTTTTATGAGAACCAATAATAAAATAGACAAAATCCCCATCACCAATGTTGTAAAATGTGTCTGGGGTAAATCTTGAACGATATGCCAAACCGTTTCGTAATGATGCTCGCCTTTACGTGGTGCAATACCAAATATTTTACTTGCTTGTGAGCTTGCAATAATAATTGCTGCCGCATTGGTAAAACCTACAACAACAGGATGTGAAAGAAAATCAACCAACACACCTAAGCGCAGTAAACCCAATGATAGCTGAAAAATACCCACCATAAACGCAAGAATAGCCGCATAGGCCATGTAACCTTCTGGATTAGCAATTGCAAGTGGCTCTAAGGCTGCCGCTGTTAATAGTGAAACAATTGCAACAGGACCTGTCGCCATCTGACGAGAAGAGCCAAATACAGCAGCAATAATAACGGGGAGAAAAGAAGCGTATAAGCCCACATAAGGTGGCAAACCGGCAAGTTGTGCATAAGCCATCGATTGAGGAACCAGTACTAAAGCAACCGTTAAGCCAGCGAGCGCATCTGCTTTTAGTGTTTTACCGTCCTTAAGCTCACTAATCCAACTAAGAAAAGGAGTAAAACGGTTTTTCCAACCACTTACGACTGAAATCAGTGCATTTGCCATTAATTTACCTTCTCACGTGTTATTTTTGCTACATGACATAAATAAACCCCATTCGTACTTCTAAATATCGAAAAAGTGCACTGTACATATGCAATATTATATTGGAAAGCCCTTGTTTTTTCAGCTCTTATTACCTTTTAAGTATTAGTAACTATTAGCTAAAAACCAATTATAGAGTTAGTTCATCAATATTTTGATATAAGGCTAAAGCCTCTGGGTTAGCTAGTGCATTAATATTTTTAACACGTCGGCCATGAACGACCTCCCTTACCGCTAGCTCCACTATTTTTCCTGATTTGGTTCTTGGAATTTCAGTAACTTGGATGATTTTTGCTGGCACGTGTCGTGGAGTACATTCCTCGCATATTGTTTGTTTAATATTTTGTGACAAGATTTCATCAAGAATAATACCTTCGTTCAAAACCACAAATAATACCACTCGTACATCATTATCCCAATCTTGCCCTATGACGATACTTTCGATCACTTCATCTAGCTGCTCAACATGACGATATATTTCTGCCGTGCCAATCCTTACACCACCTGGGTTCAAGGTTGCATCTGAGCGACCATAAATAATCATGCCACCCTCGGGTTTAAGCTTTACATAATCGCCATGATGCCAGACATTCTTGTACTCCGAAAAATAAGCATCGTGATATTTACTACCATCCTCATCAGCCCAAAAAAATGCGGGCTGAGCAGGGAATGTTTTTGTACAGACTAATTCACCCTTTTCATTCTCTACAGATTCACCCTTGCTATTAAATACTTCAACCGCCATACCCAGCCCCCTGCACTGGCTCTCACCTCTGCGAACCGGGAGGTTCGCACAACCTAAAACAAAGCAAGAGATAATATCGGTACCTCCAGAAATAGAAGATAAGCAAACATCTTCTTTGATGAATTCATACACATAATCAAAACTCTCAGGAACAAGCACCGAACCTGTTGAGCAGATTGTGCGTAACTGCGTTAATTGATGTGTTTCTTTCGGAGAAAATTCATGCTTTTTAAGAGCATCAATATATTTTGCTGATGTGCCAAACATTGTCACACCAACCTCATCAATATAATCCCAAAGTACATTGCCTGTAGGGAAAAATGGCGAGCCATCATACAATACTAAACTTGCACCCGAGGCTAAAGCTGACACCAGCCAATTCCACATCATCCAACCACAGGTAGTAAAATAGAAAACGTTATCGCCTGTTTTTATATCGGTATGTAGTTGATGTTCCTTTTTGTGCTGAAGTAAGGTCCCCCCTACTTTGTGCGTGATACACTTTGGTTGCCCCGTTGTCCCTGATGAATATAAAATAAACAGCGGATCATTAAATCCACAAGCTGTAAATGTAAGTTTCTCTTCTGATGAACTACTACTAACAAGCTTGAACCAATCTATATAATTTTCACAAACGTCTAAATCAAGAAAAGAAACATTTACAATGGCTTGTATAGAATCTATTGCCTCATCAATTTCTGATACCTTTTCTCGGATATCCACTTGTTTGCCATTATAGAAATAGCCATCTTGCGTAAATAAGATCTTAGGTTGAGTTTGCCCAAAACGCTCAATCACACTTTGTGCTCCGAAGTCTGGTGAGGTTGATGTCCAAATTGCACCAAGACTAGTGCTTGCTAACATAGCTACCACTGTTTCTGGAATATTACCCATATAGCCAGCAACCCTATCTCCTTTTTGAATACCTTGTGACTTTAACCAAGAAGCTACAACAGTGACCTGATGAATCAATTCGCTTTGGCTAAGAGAATATGATTTTTTATCCTCTGCCTTGAAGACTATTGCTGTTTTTTTTGGGAGGCGATTGTTTAAAAAAGGACTTAATAAATTTTCAGCATAGTTTAATTGCGCCTCTGGAAACCAAATAGCTTTTTCAATATCATTGCCATTTTCAAGAATAACGTCTCCTTTTTCACCAACAAGCTGTGAAAAATCCCAATAGTGAGACCAAAATGCTTGTGAATCACTAATCGACCAGTCATACAGCTCGGCAAAGTTATTTACGATAACGCCCTGCTTTCTCAGCATCTGTATAAATGCAGTAATTTCTGTTTTTGCTATCTGTTTGGCAGATGGTTGCCACAAAATAGTGTTTGATTCTGTCATGGGTAAGTTTTTTTATTGCTTAGATACCTATTTATAGAATATTTCTTTACCCACCCCCCTGTTTTTCAATGTTTTGTACAAATTTTTAATGATATTTTCATACAAAACATCGAAAAAGAGGGGGGGTGGGTAAATCAAACAGTTGTTTTTACTCTACAGTAACGCTTTTTGCTAAATTTCTTGGCTTATCAACGTCAGTTCCCTTAAAAACAGCGACATGATATGACAATAGTTGCAGTGGGATAGTATAAATAATCGGCGCTATGCTTTCTGGCACTTGCTCCATCTCAATAACGTGAATATTGTCTTGCTTTGAAATGCCTGCTGATTTATCGGCAAACAAATACAACACACCACCTCGAGACCTAACCTCTTCAAGGTTTGATTTTAGTTTTTCTAACAAGTTTGTATTAGGTGCAACAGCGACAATAGGCATCTCGCTATCTACCAAAGCCAATGGCCCATGTTTTAGCTCACCTGCTGGATAGGCTTCGGCATGGATATAAGAAATTTCTTTCAGCTTTAGCGCACCTTCCATTGCTACGGGGTATTGATCTCCTCGTCCTAAAAATAGCGCGTTATTCTTATCAATAAATTGCTCTGCCATCTCTTCTATGGCGTTGTCATGCTCTAATGCTTGCTCAAGTAGTACGGGCACTTTTTTGAGGTCAGCCACTATTGTTGCCACTGTATCTTCGTTTCCACCTTTTGCTTGCATCAACAAGCCAATCAATAGCTGGAGAGTAATAAGCTGAGTGGTAAAAGCTTTAGTTGAAGCCACACCTATTTCAGGCCCTGCAACGGTAAGTAGTGATAGATCTGACTCTCTAATTAAAGAGCTTTCATCTACATTACAGATACTCAAGCTGGCAAGACAGCCTGCTTTCTTCACTTTATCTAATGCTGCTAGGGTATCAGCTGTTTCACCTGATTGTGAAATTGTCACAAACAACATATTTTTTCTAGGTGGCTGACGACGATAGCGGTATTCACTGGCAACCTCTACATTACATGGAATATCCGTAAGGTTTTCCATCCAATAACGTGCAATCAGTCCAGCGTGGTAACTGGTTCCACAGGCAATAATTTGAACCTCTTCAACTTGTTTTAATAACGCTGTTACTTTCTCACTCGACATATTTCCTGAAATACATTGCTTGATAGTGTCGACTTCTAACCGACCTTCGAGTGTTTTTTGAACTGCTTGCGGCTGCTCGTAGATCTCTTTGAGCATATAGTGACGGTATTCACCCAAATCAGATTCTAAAGAACAAGCCTTAGACTGCTTAATCTCTCTTTCTACGGTGTTACCTTGTCCATCTTCAATGGTAATTTGGTGTCTTTCTAATGAAGCCACATCACCATTTTCAAGATAGATGAATCGGCTTGTCACAGGTAAGATTGCTTGAATATCGGAGCCGATAAAATTCTCACCCAAACCAAGTCCAATGACCAAAGGGCTACCTTGGCGCGCTCCAATTAATATATTTGGCTCTTCTGATGAGATTACACCTAATGAAAAAGCACCCGTTAAATTCAGGATAGAAAGCTTTACGGCCTCTAAAAGGCTAACACCGTCTGTTAGATTTGATTCAATGAGATGTACGATGACTTCAGTATCTGTTTCTGATTCAAACTCATAACCTTTTTCTTTTAGAGCCTCGCGTAACTCTTGATGATTTTCAATAATGCCATTATGCACAACAGCTACACGATTATTACTCAGATGAGGATGAGCATTACGTTCTGCCGGCTCACCGTGAGTTGCCCAACGCGTGTGTGAAATCCCAACAACGCCTTGATGTGGCGATTGTTCTAACTTTTTTTCTAATTCTACAACACGCCCTAATGCACGAATACGTTGTAAATTTCCGTCACTATCAAGCAGTGCTACACCTGCTGAGTCATAACCACGATATTCTAATCTACGTAAGCCTTCTAATAATATTTCTGTCACAGGGCGCTGGGCAATTGCCCCTACTATTCCACACATTAGCTATTCTCCTTATTGTTATTATTAGCTGTCTTTTTATTTTTAGTAGGACGATTCCAACCTTTAATTGTGACTTGTTTTGATCTTGACAGTGTTAGCTCATTTTCAGGCGTATCTTTAGTAATCGTTGAGCCTGCGCCAATCACTGTTCCATTAGCTAGGGTAACAGGGGCAACTAACTGAGTGTCAGAACCCACAAATACATTATCACCAATAATTGTTTTAAATTTATTTGCACCATCATAGTTACAAGTAATCGTTCCAGCACCAATATTCACATCAACACCCATTTGTGTATCGCCAATATAGGTGAGGTGGCTAACTTTGCTGCCCTGACCCACGGTTGATTTTTTTATCTCTACAAAGTTACCTATTTTTGCTTTAGCTTTTAGCACTGTTTCGGGTCGAATTCTTGCAAATGGACCTACATCACAGGCTTCACCTATCACCGCAGTATCGATAATAGAGTTAGCTTGAATGGTTGTATTATTTGCAATTGTCGTGTTCTTAATGACGCAACCAGATTCTATTGTGACATTATCACCTAAGATTACATCTCCAACAAATACCGTGTTCACATCGATTGAGACGTCTTTTCCTGCTTTCAATATACCGCGAATATCTACTCTTTTCGGGTCTAATAGTGTTACACCTGCCAGCATGAGCTCTTCTGTTTTAACAACTTGATAAGCCCTTTCAAGCTCCGCTTGTTGGATACGATTATTCACACCTTGTACTTCCAGTGGATCATCACAGACTACCGCTTCAACCACTCCACCCTCACTCACTGCTAACCCGATACAATCGGTTAAATAGTATTCGCCTTGCTTATTATTAGGTTCGAGTTGTTTTAACCAACGCTTTAAATCAACTCCTTTTGCTGCAATAAAGCCAGTATTTACTTCTTTGATATTACGCTGCTCATCATTAGCGTCTTTTTCTTCAACAATGCTTAGAATTTTGTCATCTGCATCTCTAACAATTCGACCATAACCAAATGGATTATCAGGCTTAGTTGTTAATACGCTTAATATGCAACTATCGAGACTATTAGCGAGCATATTCAGTGTTTTTGTTTTAATCAGCGGTACATCACCATAAGCAATAATAACGGTAGCATCATTTTCAATTAAGGACGCCGCTTGAGCAACAGCATGCCCTGTTCCTTTTTGGTCTTTTTGCAATACCCAGTATATATTTTTCTTGTTGATCGCGTCTTGTACTAAATCACCACCATGACCATAGACAATTGCCATCTTTTCAACCCCAAGGTCACCACAACAGTCAATAACATGTTGCAACATGGGTTTCCCACCAATAGTGTGTAACACCTTAGGTAGTGATGAGTTCATACGAGTACCTTGACCCGCAGCGAGTATGATCGGAAATAAATTCATAAGCCTGACGTATATTAGAATGGGGTGATTATTTTATTATTGACTAAATTATAAGCAATTAGGTGCCATTGCAACACTGGAGAACAGATAAAATGAGGGTTTCAATCGATAGAAAAGGGGATGAATAAGCCCACCCCCCCATATTTTCGATGATTTGTAATAAAAACTCTTTCTAATATGTCTTACAACGTGCCTTATAAGGACTAGCTTGTGCTCCCCAACGATATTCCAAAGGCGCATGAGGATCTGATATAACTCTGCCCGATGATAAATTTTGTCTCAACTGCCGTAATGGCATAAAGTACTTTTCACCCAGACTCATTTGCACCATACAAAATTCATTTAACTCCTTAACTTCTGCAGGCCGTGGCTCTTTTACTGAAAATAGTGCTTTAGCCCAACGTTGTGGTTGCGTCCAATGTTTATATTTACTATTCCTCTCATAATGGCTTTTTACAGCATTGAAAAAAGCCTTTAAACGTCTGTCTCGTGAAGGGGTTGAATAGTTATTGTATTCTGCACGAGTCATACACCTACGGCCCTTCTTTTTCATCTCTTGTAATTTAAACAGAGCATCATAAACGTAGACACTGCGATCATTTGCATACATACACATTGCAATTAGTAACCTAAGGGTTTTTGCATCGGCCTCTTCTTTTTTCTTTCCCAGCGCACTTGCAATTATATTAGTAAAACGAACATAGTCGTAGTTAACAGATTTAGCAATTTCAAACTGCTCTTCGCTGTAGCCCTTCTGTTTTTTGAGCGATTTTCTTATATTTTGAGGTTGAATAAAACGGCGATATCCATCTTTTTTATTTTTATAATCTTCAGGTAAGTAAAAAGGAAATGACGGGATTCTATCCATAAAACGTGGGGCTTGTGGAGTTGTTGAAGACATAACTTCGGCCACGCCTGTATCTGTAATATTTACAATTGCATAAGAGTGAACATTTGGGGAAGCATATATATCCCCAGGTTTAATATCATCCAGTGCTATGGGGTAGGTATCACGCGCTAAGGTTCTTGTACTTGTCCTATCCGCAACATATTCTAAAAACTTACGCACGCGCTTTGCTTCTGGATATTTATCCCAACGAGTTTTTCCATTACTAATCATTCTTCCTCGTTTACTAGGATCGTGAATTACAAAAGGTAATTTATTTTCATATGAAAAAATAATACGCATCGCATAAAGTACATCAGCACAATCATGAGAAAATTTATAATAAATGGGCCTCTTTTCATCCATAAAGAAATCTTCAGTCCAGTTATTTTTCACCCAATGTTGGTAGCGTTTGTCCCAAACAGCATCCCATGTATTTTCAGCTTTCCATACCATCGCGGAAGAGACCGAGCTGGCTATAAGAAAAAAGAGCAAAAATACTCCTTTTAAATAAAACCTATTAAACTTATTCATGAAGTTCCTTCTTTTTTATCCCTGTATAGAACAATTCTAACAACATCTAATACTTATGACCACATCCATATGTATACGTGCATATTTATATAAATTAGACCCAAAAAAAATGGGACTGAGGTAAAACCCCAGTCCCATTCTTTACTCTAAAAATATTAGAGTAAACGTTTTAGCTTTGCCTTAACGCTGCATGAAACGCTGAAGTGCGCTACGAGTAGCAGGTCCTACAACACCGTCGATAGGTCCTTTGTAGTAGCCTTTAGCTTTCAGCTTAGTTTGTAAAGCACGAACATCAACCTGTGGTGCTTTAGCTTTAGCAGCCATTGGACGACAACCATACTTGTGAGAATGACGCGCGCTGTTGTACTTGTGTGTGTGACGAACTGACTTAGTACAATTTGGAATTGCTGGGTGAGTGTGCGTCCAACGATTTCCTTGAGGCTTAGGCATCATTGCTGGAGCGGCTGCTGGAACAGAAACTGGAGTTGCTGTTGGAGCAGGTGCAGCAACTACTGGAGCAGGTGCTTCTACTTGCTGTTGTGAACTAGCTTGTTGTGAACCACCAGCATTTTGTACCTGTGAACCACCTTCAACTTGTTGCTGAGAACCCCCAGAAACCTGTGAACCGCCTGCTGATTGTTGTGAACAACCTGTTGCAAAAACACCCGCTAATACGAGTGTTGCAATAGAAAGTTGATTTGTTATCTTCATAATGTGCATCCTTTACTACTTGTTAGTTATAAAATTTTAAATGACCATTTGTGAACAAACGATCCATAATTACTGTTTATTCGCAGAGGGAGTATAGTCTTAAATCAACTCATATTCAAAAAAAATGGTAAAAAAGCAACAAAAATTTATACATTTGTTGTTAATAGTCATTACAAACAACTAAAAATTGATTTTTTTACATTTCAAATTAAAACTAACATCCAAAATATAACATGAATTATTTATTCGTATTACCTTAAAGTCTTACCAATTCGATGAATCATTTCAATCTGAGCTTTCGCGGCATCAAGTTCTGCTCTAATAGCTTCATAATCTAAGTCTTCAGGATCTTTTCCCTCTAAAGCATCTTCCGCACGTTTTTGCGCATCTTTAGCTGTTTGCTCGTCGAGATCTTCTGATCTTACCGCCGTATCAGCTAAAATAGTAACGATTGAAGGTTGAACCTCCATTATGCCACCCGCAACAAACAATGAAACTTCACCATCACCTGTTTTGTACTTTAGCTCACCAGCTTTTAAAGTTGTAATCAACTGAGAGTGACGAGGCATAATACCTAGGTCACCCATCGAACCTGGTGCTATCAACTCTTGCACAGCACCTGAAAATAGTGACTCTTCAGCGCTTACTACGTCTAACTGCATTGTCATAGCCATGCTTATATTCCCTGTAATCTCTGTTATCTATGCAAAAAACAACAAGACGACTTAAGCGTCTTTATTGCCTTTTTCTATAGCTTCTTCAATTCCACCAACCATGTAGAAAGCCTGCTCTGGAAGATGATCATACTCACCCGCAAGAATAGCTTTAAAGCCAGAAAGTGTATCTGCAAGTGAAACGTACTTACCAGGCGCACCTGTAAATACCTCTGCTACGTGGAACGGTTGAGATAAGAAACGTTGAATACGACGTGCGCGTGCAACGGTTTGCTTATCTTCTTCTGATAATTCATCCATACCCAAAATAGCGATAATATCTTGAAGTTCTTTGTAGCGTTGTAATACACCCTGAACACCACGAGCAATTCCGTAGTGCTCTTCACCAATAACTAAAGGATCCAGCTGACGCGAAGACGAATCCAGAGGATCAACCGCAGGGTAAATACCTAGCTCTGCAATATTACGTGACAATACTAGTGTCGCATCCAAGTGAGCAAAGGTTGTTGCAGGAGACGGGTCAGTCAAGTCATCCGCAGGTACGTATACAGCCTGGAATGATGTAATAGAACCTTTCTTAGTAGAAGTGATACGTTCTTGAAGTGCACCCATTTCTTCTGCCAATGTAGGCTGATAACCTACCGCAGATGGCATGCGACCTAGAAGTGCTGACACCTCAGTACCCGCAAGTGTGTAACGGTAGATGTTATCGATAAACATCAATACATCACGACCTTCATCACGGAAATGCTCAGCCATTGTTAAGCCAGTCAATGCAACACGAAGACGCGCTCCAGGAGGCTCATTCATTTGACCATAAACAAGTGCTACTTTATCAAGTACGCCACCCTCTTCCATTTCGTAGTAGAAATCGTTTCCTTCACGAGTACGCTCACCAACACCAGCGAATACAGATAAACCGCTGTGTTCTTTTGCGATATTATTAATCAGCTCCATCAATGTTACGGTCTTACCAACACCCGCACCACCGAATAAACCGATCTTTCCACCTTTAGCGATTGGCATAACCAAGTCGATAACTTTGATACCTGTTTCAAGTATATCCAGCGTAGAAGATAGTTCTTCGTAGCTTGGTGGATCACGATGAATTGGCATGTGCTTTTCAGCTTTAACATCACCAGCCATATCAACTGGCTCGCCCAATACATTCATGATACGACCCAAAGTCGCTTCACCAACGGGTACTTTGATTGGCTCGCCTGTGTTTACAGTTTCCATGCCACGTTTAAGACCTTCTGCCTCACCCATCGCGATGGTACGAACGATTCCATCACCTAGTTGACCTTGAACTTCAAGCGTTAGACCGTTGTGTTCTGTAACAGTTAATGCGTTGTATACTGATGGAACTGCATCACGTGGAAATTCCACATCAACTACAGGACCGATAACTTGAACAATACTTCCAGTACTCATTGTGTTAGTACCTCTACCTTAAATTAAATTTTTGTTTACTAAATTGTTTCGTATTTTTTAACTGACCACTGCGTGAAACAGTTACTCAACTGCTGCTGCACCTGAAACAATTTCTGAAATTTCTTGTGTAATCGCTGCTTGACGTGCTTTATTGTATTTCAACTTTAACTTATCAATCATATCACCGGCATTATCGGTTGCACTTTTCATCGCAACCATGCGGGCCGACATCTCACACGCGATATTTTCTACGACACCTTGATATACTAATGACTCAATATAACGATCCATTAAAATATCAATAACTTCATTTGATTCTGGCTCGTAGATATAGTCCCAGTGATATTGTATCTCTTCCATATCAGCTGCAATAATTGGAATCATCTGTGTAACGCGTGGCGATTGAGTCATACTATTTACAAACTCATTCTCTACCAAGAATAAACGATCAATACGCCCTTCTTCGTAAGCATCAAGCATTACTTTGATGGTACCTACCATATCGTTCATACCAGGCTTATCACCAAGCCCTGTTGCTTCTGCAACCACGCCAAAACGTCTAAATGTAGAAAGTGCTTTACTACCAAAAACTGCAATATCAACTTCAACATCTTGTTCTTTCCAGTCTGCAATGTCTTGGAATGCCTTCTTGAATAGATTGGTATTCAATCCACCGCACAAACCACGATCAGATGAGATAACTATATATCCCACACGCTTTACTGTTTCACGCTCTTTTACAAAAGTGTGCTGGTATTCCAACTTACCTAACGCCATATGACTAACCACTTGACGCATTTTATCAGCATAAGGACGCGAAGCATCCATACGCTCTCTGGCACGACGCATTTTAGATGCCGCAACCATTTCCATAGCTTTGGTTATCTTTTTGGTATTTTGAATACTACCAATTTGCGAACGTATTTCTTTAAGACCTGCCATTGATTACTCCTTATCTGCCAAGCACCTGTTTACCAAGTACCTTTCGATTTGAAGTCTTCAAGCGCGCTTTTCATTTCAGCTGCGATTTCATCACTGTAATCACCGCTTTCATTTAAGCTATCAAGAAAATCTGACTTCTCTGAACGAACATACGCAAGCATTGCTGATTCAAAATCGCCAACCTTAGCAACTTCAACATCATCAATAAAACCTTCGTTAGCCGCAAATAATGTAAAAGCAAGCTCACCTGTTTTTAAAGGCGAGTACTGCTTCTGCGTCATAAGTGCTGTTACACGCTCACCACGCTCTAACTGCTTTCTTGTACCTTCATCCAAATCAGAGGCAAACTGTGAGAATGCTGCTAATTCACGATACTGAGCCAAGTCAAGACGAATACCGCCACCTAATTTCTTGATGATTTTAGTCTGTGCCGCGCCACCTACTCGAGACACTGAAAGACCCGCATCTATCGCTGGACGATTACCAGAGTTAAATAAGTCAGTATCTAGGAAGATTTGCCCGTCTGTGATTGAGATTACATTAGTAGGTACGAATGCCGATACATCACCTTCCTGTGTTTCGATGATTGGATAAGCTGTCAAAGAACCCGTCTTACCCTTCACTTTACCTTTTGTGTAACGCTCAACATATTCAGCATTGACACGCGACGAACGCTCTAATAAACGAGAATGTAAGAAGAAAACATCACCAGGATATGCTTCACGACCCGGAGGACGACGTAGCAACAATGATACCTGACGATATGCCCAAGCCTGCTTTGTCAAATCATCATAGATAATCAAAGCATCTTCGCCGTTATCACGGAAGTACTCACCCATTGCACAACCTGCATAAGGTGCGAGGTATTGCATAGAAGCTGGATCTGATGCGTTAGCCGCAACAACAATGGTGTAATCCATTGCACCGTATTCTTCAAGCTTACGCACGATACCCGCTACAGATGAAGCCTTTTGACCTACTGCAACATAAATACATTTAACATTTCTACCTTTTTGGTTAATGATCGCATCTATCGCAATCGCCGTTTTACCTGTTTGGCGATCACCGATAATTAATTCACGCTGACCACGCCCAACAGGAACCATTGAATCAAGTGCTTTGATTCCAGTTTCCATTGGCTCATCAACTGACTTACGTTCGATTACACCCGGAGCTTGACGCTCAATCGGGTTCATCTCTTTCGTATTAACTGGACCTTTTCCATCAATTGGCGCACCTAACGAGTCAACAACACGACCCATTAATTCTGGACCTACAGGAACATCAAGAATACGACCCGTACATTTAGCCGTATCACCTTCTGTCATGCCTTTGTAGTCACCTAGAACAACCGCACCGACTGAGTCGCGCTCCAAGTTCAAAGCCAAACCAAATGAGCCATTTGAGAATTCAATCATCTCACCTGACATAACATCAGATAAGCCGTGTATACGCACGATGCCATCCATGATGGATACGATTGTACCTTCCGTACGAGCTTCAGCATCTGTATCGAAGCCATCAATACGCTTCTTTATTAGATCACTGATTTCTGTGGGGTTAAGTTGCATACCTTTACCTATATTCAATAATTATTTGTACTTAGCATTTCATTAACACATCTAAAGTGAACGACTAGTTCAACATTACATTTGTCATTTTATCAAGACGACCTTTCAGAGATCCATCCATTACTAAGTCGCCAGCCCGAATAATTGCACCACCAAGTAGTGACTCATCCACGCTAACTTTTAATTTTACATCACATCCCAAACGCTTTTTCAGAGCAGCCGCAATCGACGTTTCTTCTGCCTTGGTTAGTTTTTTCGCCGCTGTTACTAGCGCCTCGATAGAACCTTCAGCCTCATCTTTAAGTGCTTCATAAATCACACTCATTTCAGGCAATAATGATAAACGGTCATTCTCAGCCAACATTTTAACTAAGTTTTGCGCTTTATCATCCAGCTTCTTGTCGCATAGCTTTATGAAAGCATCGGCACCAGCTTGTTTAGCCATTTTTGGGTTTGCTAATAATGCTTTCACATCTTCATTCCCTGCTACTACACCCATAAAAGCAAGTGTCTCTGACCATTTAGCCAAATCCTTTGCTTCATTAGCCATTTCAAATACGGCACGAGCGTAAGGACGAGCTGCGGTAGTTAATTCAGACATATCTAAACTCCTATTCCTGCTTCTTCCTAGATTTGTGCAATCAAGTCTTTAAGCGCTGTTTTATGAGCACTTGCATCAACTTCTTTGCCTAGAATCTTACTCGCTCCTGCAACTGCCAATTCTGATACTTGAGTACGCAAAGAATCTTTAGCTCGATTAACTTCTTGGTCAATCTCCGCCTGAGCACCTGCTATGATACGATCTGCTTCTTCAACAGCTTTGCCTTTCGCTTCTTCGACCATTTGAGTATCACGTGATTTTGCTTGAGCAATAATTTCAGCAGCTTCTAGCTTTGCTTCTTTTACCTTCTGCTTAGCTAGCTCTTTTGCCATCTCTTGATCTTTAAGACCTTTTTCAGAGGCAGCAAGACCATCAGCAATAGTTGCTTTACGCTCATCAAGGACACCAACGATTGGCCCCCAAACAAACTTCATCGTAAACCAAACAAATATGGCGAAAACGATCATCTCTAGCAATAATGTTAGGTTAATATTCATTATTCTAAACCTTCAAATAGTAAATAGATTAAGCAACCGCGAACAGAATGTACATTGCAAGACCTACTGCAATCATTGGCACAGCATCAACAAGCCCCATAACGATAAAGAACTGCGTACGGAGCATTGGAATCAACTCTGGTTGACGTGTAGCACCTTCAAGAAATTTGCTTCCTAATACACCGATACCAACTGCAGCACCAAGTGCACCAAGACCCATCATGATTGCGCCAGCAATATATAGTAATCCAGTTTCCATTATAAAAATCCTCTTTAAAAAATTAAATTAAAATCAAAAAATGTTTTATGTAAATATATATTAGATATTAACTACAATTATAATTAACACCTATTAGTGATCTGTTTGATGAGCCATTTCAAGATAAACAACAGTCAACGTCATAAATATGAACGCCTGCAGTATAACAATCAAAATATGGAAAATCGCCCATATTAACTGCAAACCACCACCGAAAACACCTATCACTGGCCCTGCCGTCAACATTAACGCGATAAGAATGAAAATCATTTCACCCGCATACATATTACCGAATAATCTTAGCGCCAATGAAATAGGCTTAGATATCAAAGATACAAACTCAAGGAAGAAGTTAATCGGAATTAACAGCACCTTGACGAATATATTTTTAGCTTCAAAAGGGTGTAGCGTAAGCTCACCCGCAAAACCACCAAAGCCTTTATTCTTAACTGAATAAAACAATACTAATGCAAATATACTCAATGCCATTGCAAAGGTAACATTTGGATCGGTTGAAGGAACAACCTTTTGGAAACTAGCAATACCAGCCTTATCAAATAACCATGGTATCAAGTCAACAGGAACCAAGTCCATAGCATTCATTAACAACACCCATGCAAACACTGTCAGCGCCAAAGGACCCACCAGTTTATTCTTACCCGTGAATGAATCCTGCACACTATCATCTACAAATTCAACAATCCATTCAACAAAGTTTTGCATTTTTCCCGGCACGCCAGCTGATATATTCTTAGCTACACGGGTAAAGAAAAACAAAAAAACTGCAGCTAAAAATATCGACCAAAACATTGAGTCAACATGAACAGCCATAAAGCCCATCTCTTTTGCCTCTTCAGCTGAACGAGCCATACCCCAAGACCCGTCAGCATGACGACCAAAGGTTGCATTTGACAAATGATGTCTAATATATTCAGTTGAGGTAAGTGTACCTGATGCCATATCCGTCTCTACCTATTTCCTTAAACTTTTATTCTTTCCCCAGCCAAGGCATAAAATACGCTAGCTGGGAAATTCCAAATACTATCAACAACGGCTTTGCATTTAATTTCAGAAGCCCTAGACCGACACCTAAACCCAACAAAACAAACACATACCGTTGTATCACACCTATATAAAGCAACCCCATCACTTGTGGAGATCCATCTTCTGCTGACTTCATTGCGCGAGTTGTACGTCGCATTAAAATCAAAGAGCTAAAAAGAGCTATTCCACCACCGTAAGCCGCAGATTGAGCACCAAGTTCGCCCATATAGTAATACGAAAACCCAGTTCCCAACAAAATCAGTAGCGTTTGAGCCCACAAAAAACTTTGCATGATTTAAACGCCCTCTTACCTCGAACTGCCTTTCGAACCGCGCGAATTCTAACACCACAATTTCATACACTCAACAAAACTATGCAAATAAATAAGTATTTCTTAATATATTAATACTAACTATTGTTGATCATTAATAGATTGTATTGATGCTACCCATAATAGGGTATACCTTGAAAGAAAATACAGTAAGACACCAGAAAAATCAGCAAGCCAATCTAAAAGAGAGAAAGAACGATCAGGAGAATAGTATTGCATCACCTCTATAACTATCCCATAAGCTAGTAAGGGTAATCCTTTCCACAGCCAAAATGGATGACGTGAAGATGCTAAATCCATTAGCAAAGCGAAACCGAAGAATACAATGACGTGTACCACCTTATCATTAAACTCAACAGTTTCTGGGAAATTTAGTGTTCGCGTAGCCACCCAAGCTCCCGCAATCATTAAAGCAAGCACCAACACCCGCGTAGTGACCTTAAAAAAAGTAACATCCCTTAGTTGTCGCACCATTAGTATTAAATCAAGCATTCAATTTTCTAATTAATAATAAAACCGTGAAGTTTATCGATTTTATTCAAAAAGTCCTAATACACATTTACATAAATCCATTACAATCCCCTAATGGACGTATCACACATATTAGATGACTTAAACAAACCTCAGCGCGAAGCTGTTTCTGCTGGCGCAAATCCACTACTCATCCTTGCTGGAGCAGGCAGTGGCAAAACCAGAGTTTTAGTTCACCGTATCGCATGGCTAATACAGGTCGAAGAAATATCACCTTTCGCAATACTAGCAGTTACCTTTACCAATAAAGCGGCAGCTGAAATGCGCGGGCGTATTGAAAATCTACTCGGATCTCCAATAGGTGGAATGTGGGTAGGAACCTTTCACGGTCTATCGCATCGCTTATTACGCAGGCATTATCAAGAAGCAAAGTTACCCCAAGGTTTCCAAATTCTAGATTCAGATGATCAACTCCGCATGATCAAACGCATAATGCGCGGCATGGAGCTTGATGAGAAACTCTGGCCAGCCAAACAATCACAATACTATATTAACAACCGTAAAGATGAAGGCGTACGCCCTCAGCATATAGAGGCTAAAGGCGATCCAACCACGCGCCAGCTAGTTGAAATTTACGCCCAATATGAAGCCGCCTGTCAACGTGCTGGCGTAGTTGACTTTGCCGAGCTACTATTGCGTTCTTTAGAATTACTACGCGATAACGCGGAAATCTTACTTCATTATCAAAAACGCTTTCAGCATATTTTAGTGGATGAGTTTCAAGACACCAATACACTGCAATACAATTGGGTGAAACTTATATCAGGCGCGCATATTCCACCCTTTGTAGTAGGTGATGACGATCAATCCATTTATGGATGGCGTGGTGCAAAAATTGAACACATTCAAAATTTCTCTCGTGATTTTTCTGGCGCAGAAACCATTAAACTAGAACAAAATTATCGCTCCACAGGCAATATTCTTAACGCTGCCAATGCTGTGATAGATAACAACACAGGTCGCTTAGGTAAAAACTTATGGACAGCAGATGGGGATGGCGAACCCATACATTTATACGCAGCCTATAATGAACTTGATGAGGCTACCTATGTAATCTCACGCATTCAACAATGGACAAGTCACGGTAACTCACATAAAGATATCGCAATTTTATATCGCTCAAATGCTCAATCACGTGTATTTGAAAGTATGTTAAATGAAAATGCCATCGCTTATCGCGTATACGGTGGCCAACGCTTTTTCGAACGAGCTGAAATAAAAGATGCTCTCGCCTATTTGCGCCTCACCTCTAATCGTCATGACGACCCATCATACGAGCGCGTAGTAAACCAACCCACCCGAGGCATCGGCGGGAAAACCATCGACATCGTACGCGAACACGCACGCAACACCAGCACCTCTATGTGGCAGTCCACGCTTGCACTACTTGAAAAAAATGCATTTACACCGCGAGCAGGCTCCTCCATTGCAGGTTTTATTTCACTCATCAATAACATAGCAACTGAGATAGATGGGCTTCCATTAGACGATCAAGTTGAACACGTTATCGAACATTCAAGACTCAAAGACCACTATCTCAAAAAAGAAAAAGGTGATGCTGGACAAGCACGCATTGAAAACCTCAATGAACTAATATCAGCCGCACAAGGTTTCACCTATAAGCCCGACGAAGAACACGCCGACATGGATTTCCTCACCGCATTCCTGGCACACGCCTCGTTAGAAGCGGGCGAAGGACAAGGTCAAGCTGGCGATGATTGCGTACAATTAATGACGCTGCACTCTGCCAAAGGCTTAGAATTCCCGCTAGTGTTTTTAGTTGGCTTAGAAGAAGGCTTATTCCCCCATCAAAGATCCATAGAAAGTGAAAATGATCTCGAAGAAGAACGCCGCCTTTGTTACGTTGGCATCACCCGTGCTGAAAAACAGCTGGTAATCTGCTACGCTGAACAACGTAGACTTTATGGGAACACGCTTTACGGCACCCCCTCACGTTTCTTAAAAGAAATACCTTACAACCTAATTAACGAGATTCGACCAAAAGTGAAAACTTATAAGAACACTTACGAAAGAGAAGTGAAAAAACCATTAGCAACACGAACAAACGAAACAGGCATGAGAGTTGGACAGCAAGTATCCCATGCTAAATTTGGCGAAGGTGTGATTACCGACGTGGAAGGCTCTGGCAGCCAGGCGCGAGTGCAGGTTAATTTTGTTGAGGCTGGGAGCAAGTGGCTAGTGCTTACCTATGCGAATTTGACTGTTTTGTAAAACAGGGTCGCTTTTTTCTTTTTTCAGCTCTATTTTAGAGCCCCCCCTCTTTTTCGACGTTTTGTATTTTAAATACAGCTCAAATAACATACAAATCATCGAAAAAAGGGGGGAGGTGGCATAGAAAAACAGGTGAAACAATCATTAAAGAACCGCTAAGCTACTTCTTCCTCTTTTACCTTCTGTAATTCTGCCACTAATGACTCTGGAAGCTCCATTTCTTTGGCTAGTGAGCTCAAATATTCGCGCTCCATTGAGTTTTCTTTATCTGAGACGACGGCTGATACTAAATATATTTCTGCCGCAATACCTGAGTTGTTTTTTGCTAGCTCTGCGATTTCTTTTACATCTAATGGCTTGGCTATTTCTTCTTGCATTAGGCTTGCCACATCACCTGTTAAACCTAGCTTTTTTATTTGCTCGTCGATTGCTGTAACTTCTTTTTTATTGATATGACCATCTGCTTTTGCGGCGGCTATCATGGCTTTTAGTAGAATTTGGCTGCGCTCATTGGCTTCTGTTTCACCTAATTCATTAATAGGGATAATTTTAGCGTTGGATGCTACATCCCTTACTTCTTGCTCACTCTTATTCTTTTGCGTTACCCAGTTTTGATAGGCTTTCCACCCTATTCCTCCGATTGCGGCTAAGCTACCAATCTTAAGAGCTGATCCCGTGACACGTCTGCCTGCGCCTGTACCTAGTAATAATGCCAATACACCAACTGCCATTGCGCCTTTTTTCATGCCATCGATAGTTGCATCATAGCCTTTTTCACCTTCTTTTGGCATTTGCAGTTTATCTTCTGCTATTTCACGGCCTTTATTGGCGTATTCTTTACCTGTTTTTAGTAACTCATCTAAAAATGATTTCGTGTCCATTTACTATTACTCCTTCGTTGCTAACTAATATTAAGTTCTCATCATTATAGTTATTTATAGGGGTAAATTACCATTTTTTCAAGGTGAGCAGTTTATTACAGACACAAAAAAGCGAGGTATAAAACCTCGCTTTTTAAAGTAATTCTTTAATTAAAAATTAAAGAGCTACGATGTTCTCTGCTTGAGGACCTTTCTGGCCGTCAGTAACAGTGAATTCAACCTTTTGGCCTTCGTTCAAAGTTTTGAAACCATCACCTGAGATTGCGCTGAAGTGTGCAAAAACGTCTGGTCCGTCTTCTTGCTCGATAAAACCAAAGCCTTTAGACTCATTAAACCATTTTACTGTTCCAGTAGTTGTAGACATAATATTCTTCCTAATATTCAAAATTAAAAGTGTTTTAGAAAACATTTCTAAAACGGTTGTGCTGAAGTGGTGTTGCTATGAAATATGAAAACAGGACGAGGATCAAAACAAATGGAACTTCGAGATGGTGTTGCATAAATATAAAAAACGTACTTTCAAGCTGTGCGAGATTATACCTCACACACAGGGTTAGTCAAACATTGATCTCATTAGTTTCATAAAATATCAAAATAATTTAAAAAAGAATCAAAAATCTTCTAAAATCTGTTTAGCAAATGGAACAGTTATCAACGCTTTTTGACGAAAACTCTCTTCATCTAGCTTATTTAATATTTCCATTAATGATTCTATATCTCGCGGATAGCGACGGTAAACGTATTCGATTACATTATCTTTTAACTTGAAACCACGTTGCTCGGCACGGGCTTGAAGAGCTTTTGGCTTTTCTTCATCCGTTAATGCGTGTAGCTGGTAACTCCCACCCCAAATTAAACGAGAAGATAAGTCAGGCAAGACATCTTTTAATTTACGAGGATTCTCTGTTGCACTTAATAACAAACTCTGGCTATTTTCACGGGTGATATTAATAAGGTTGAATAACGCCTCTTCCCAGTTTTTATCCCCTAGCACTTCATCAATATCATCAATCACCAATAGTTTCGATTGAGATATACCTTCTAACACTTCTGTGCCGTATATTTTAAACGTCTTTAAAGGGATATAACTAACGCTTTGGTGAACCTCTCCTGCTTTAGCACAACAGGCTTGTAACAAATGGGTCTTACCTGATAATTTCTCGCCCCAAATAATATTTTGCTGGGTTTCTGTCGAGGTGAATATTGATTGTAATAGACTTACTACCTCTGCATTAGAGCTTTTAGGCTCAACATAGTAGGAGTTAAAAATATAACCATCACGTAATTTAACATTAAGCGTGAGTTGTTCCGGCTCTGTAGAGTACTCAGATAACATTTTAAAACTTATTAAACCTCTGCTATTTTTTCTTGTTTATCAGAGTCAAAATCATCGTAGAGATGACTGTCTTTATAGCTTTTATGAAAATGTCTCATGATTACCGCTATAACGGCAAACACGGGTAGTGCTAACAATATGCCAAAAAAACCAAATAGCTGACCGCCTGCCAATACTGAAAATATAACAGCTACAGGATGCAAACCAATACGATCACCCACCAAGAGTGGAGTTAAAACTGTGCCTTCTATCATTTGTGCAACAACAAAGACTGCTGCCACCCAGAGTAAATTAGTCGGGTCTTGTGTTTGTAAAATAATGGCAATACCTGCAACCATTATCCCAACAATCAACCCCATATAGGGAATAAAACTTAATACACCAGCTAGCATGCCAATCAATAAAGCAAACTCTAGACCTATCAATTTTAAACCTACCGCATAGATTGTCCCAAGCGCCAACATTACGAGCATTTGCCCACGTAAAAAAGCTCCCAAAACCTCATCTGATTCTTTTGCCAAACTCGATACTGTTGACTCTACCGAACGTGGCAATAAATCATGAATATAATCGACTAAGTTATCCCAATCTCGCAGTAGATAGAAGGTGATTACTGGAATTAAGAACACATTGGCTGCCCAACCCGCTACCACCATACCTGAATGTGAAATAGTCCTGACTAGACTCTTAAAGAATCCGCCAGCATCAGAGAATTGCTCACCAAAAGTAGTTTTAAGTTGTTCAATTTCTAAAGCTGGAATACTTATTCCAAAAGTATCTTTTAATGTTGGCTCTAGATTAACCATGATCCAATCTATATAACCTGGCATTTTAGAAATCAATAATTTAATCTGTGATTCGATTAATGGCACTAAAAAGAAAAATATCGGCAATACAAATAAAAGGACAACAAAGAAAACTATAACAACAGAAAGTGTTCGCGATATGTTGAACTTTTCTAAGCGATCAACAATAGGATCAAACAAATAAGCTAGTAAAGCCCCCGAAACAAACGGCAACAATATTGGTGCTAAAAAATAGAGAAGTGCCATCGATATAATAGCGACGGTGAGCCAGAACCAGCGATTGCTTTGTGTCATTTAATTATTCTCGTTTTTAATAGCTACTAAAAATTATAGCAATATAACTCTTAAGGAAAGCCTGATTAAGCCGATTAGACTTGATCAGGATTTCCTTAACCAAGCCTTTATAACTCCAAAACATCCTGCATATCATAAATACTGGGAGATTGATTGCCAACCCATGCCGCCGCACGCACCGCACCTTTTGCAAAAGTCATTCTACTAGATGCTTTATGTGTAATCTCAATACGCTCACCAATATCTGCAAACATTACGGTGTGCTCTCCAACGATATCGCCTGCCCGAATTGTTTGAAAACCTATGTCTTTTCTATTGCGCTCGCCTGTCACACCCTCACGGCAATAAACTGCATTTTCGTCTAATGTACGACCCAGTGTTTTTGCAATCACTTCGCCCATTTTAAGCGCTGTGCCTGATGGTGCATCTACTTTATGGCGGTGATGTGCTTCTATGATTTCAATATCAACATTATCACCCAAAACACGTGCCGTTAATTCCAAAAGTTTTAAACTTAATGTCACGCCAACGCTGTAGTTTGCAGCGAATACAATAGGGATATTTTTACCGGCTGCATCTATCTGTGCTTTTTCGTCATCAGAAAAACCTGTTGTGCCTATAATCATGCCTTTGTTGTTTTTTAAGCACCAATCAAGATGGCTAAGAGTTGGTGCAGGGCGAGTAAAATCGATTAGCACGTCAAAATCGTTTATTGCATCATCTAGGTTAGAAACGATAATGACATGATTTTTTCCTATGCCCGCTACTTCACCAGCATCTGTGCCGATTAATGTGCTTTCGGGGTGTTCTGAGGCTACGGTGAGCTTGGCATTATCAGATTCGACACAAGCTTCGATTAAAATCTTGCCCATGCGCCCTGCTGCGCCCACTACTGCGATGTTTATCATTAAAGTTCCTTACAATAATATTGCTTTTCTATATTTGATATACCTAACTAAAAGAAAGGCTACGTAAAGCACGCTTTGCTTCAACCACTACTGCTCTTTGCTACACGACTCCTTGTATACTTTGTAGCACCCAAGGACTTTTAGATGAATACTATCTTCGAGCATTCCAACCCTCCCCCTGCTAGGGAGAGGGAATTTTATATTTCCCTTTCAAATGATACTCTCGAAATTATTCAGATTGTTTCCGTTTTCTCTAGGATAAGGCAAAAGCGCGCAAGTTTATAAATATAAATGAGCACTTTCAACGCTGCAATAGAGAAAATAAGGGGGTAAGCTGAAGAACTTATTCGGATTCACCTTCGAACCACCCCTTTACATCATCAAAAAACGACTTAGCTTTATTACCCCAGCCATGCTGTTGCGGGCTGTGTTTTTTACCACCTTTGTCTAAAGCAGTTTGAAACTGCTCTAATAGCTTTTTTTGTTTCGAAGTAAGGTTGATTGGAGTCTCCACTTCTATTTTACAAAGCAGATCACCAACCATACTACTGCGTACAGATTTAACACCTTTACCACGTAAACGGAATACTTTTGCTGATTGAGTTTCAGTAGGAATTTTTAAATTCACTTCTCCGCTCAATGTTGGCACTTTTAACGTACCACCAAGTGCCGCCTGAGAGAATGGAATTGGCATTACGCAATGAAGATCGTTTCCGTCCCGGGTAAACAATTCATGCTCTTTAAGATGCATTTGCACATACAAATCACCTGCGGGTCCACCGTTGATACCCGCCTCACCTTCACCACTTAAGCGAATCCGATCTCCAGTATCGACCCCTTCTGGAACTTTAACCTCTAGAGTTTTCCTCTTCTCAATTCGACCTTCACCATGACAATCACCACAAGGGTCAGAGATAATTGTGCCAGCACCATGACAATGTGGACAAGCTTGCTGCACCGAGAAAAAACCTTGCTGCATTCGCACTTGGCCTTGACCGTTACAAGTACCACAGGTTTGTGGTTGAGAGCCTTCTTTTGCACCCGAGCCATCACAAGTGTCACAGGTCTGTTTACTCGGCACACGAATATCAACCGTTGTACCAAATACAGCCTCTTCGAGCGTTAGCTCTAAATTATACTGAAGATCACTACCACGGTAAGCCGCGTTTGCGCCGCCTTGACTGCGCCCGCCACCACCAAAAATATCTTCGAATATATCACCGAAACCCCCAAAGCCGCCACCTGGATGACCGCCACCTTGAGATTGATCAACACCTGCATGACCAAATTGGTCATACGCTGCACGTTTTTGCGAATCAGATAAAATCTCATAAGCTTCTTTCACTTCTTTAAACTTATGTTCTGCATCTTCATTATCAGGGTTACGATCTGGGTGAAACTTCATCGCCATACGACGATAAGATTTCTTTAACTCTCCATCGCTGCAGTTCTTTTGAACACTAAGGATTTCGTAATAACATTGTTGAGACATCTAAATAACCTATATTTCTTAAACACTATCATCAAAAACAAAACAAGGCGCATAGGTATAAAACCTATGCACCTTTTGTCTAACGCAACTCTCTTTTACAGCAAAAAAAGAGAGCTAAAAGATAAAAACTTATGCTTTTTTATCTTCGTCTTCTACTTCTTCAAATTCTGCATCAACCACATCGTCATCTTCTGCGGCTGCTTCACCAGCATCTGCAGTTTCAGCATTTGCATCACCTGTAGCTGCTTGTGCTAAAGAACCTGATGCTTCCATCAACTCTTGAGATTTAGTCTCAATCGCTTCTTTATCATCACCTTGAATTAGCTCTTTAAGCTCTTCAACTAAAGCGGTAACTTTAGTCTTTTCCGCTTCATCAACCTTATCACCGTACTCAGTTAAAGATTTTTCAGTTGCATGAACTAAGCCATC
This sequence comes from Thiotrichaceae bacterium, assembly GCA_026988095.1. GTDB lineage: Bacteria > Pseudomonadota > Gammaproteobacteria > Thiotrichales > Thiotrichaceae > Cocleimonas. The sequence goes on along the minus strand of JALSLX010000116.1, from coordinate 4,640 downwards.
CGCTTGGTTACGAGCATCAACTAATTCACGTGTCTTTTTATCTTCATCCGCATGAGCTTCAGCATCTTTTACCATTGCATCAACTTCTTCATCTGACAAACCTGATGATGCTTTGATTACGATAGATTGCTCTTTGCCTGTCGCTTTATCCTTAGCTGATACATTCAAAATACCGTTTGCATCAATATCTAAACTTACTTCGATTTGTGGCTGACCACGTGGAGCAGGTGGAATATCCGTTAAGTCAAAACGACCTAATGATTTATTGCCAGATGCCATCTCGCGCTCACCCTGTAACACGTGAACCGTTACTGCATTTTGGTTATCATCTGCTGTTGAGAAAATCTGTGATGCCTTTGTAGGAATCGTTGTATTTTTCTCAATTAATTTAGTCATTACCGCGCCCATTGTCTCGATACCTAGAGATAGAGGCGTAACATCTAACAATAGAACGTCTGTAACTGACCCACCTAAAACACCACCTTGAATTGCCGCACCCACTGCTACTGCTTCATCAGGGTTAACATCTTTACGTGGTTCTTTACCGAAGAAGCTTGTTACCGCTTCTTGAACCATTGGCATACGTGACTGACCACCAACCAAGATTACATCGTTGATTTCAGATGCTTTTAAGCCTGCATCTTTTAATGCTGTCTTACAGGGATCAATCGTGCGTTTTACCAAATCTTCAACTAGAGACTCAAGTTTTGCGCGAGTTACTTTTACATTTAAGTGCTTTGGACCAGAAGCATCTGCCGTTACATAAGGCAAGTTCACATCAGTTTGTTGCGCTGATGAAAGCTCAATTTTTGCTTTCTCTGCCGCTTCTTTTAGACGTTGAAGAGCCAAAGGATCATTATGAAGGTCTACACTATTATCTTTCTTGAACTCATCTGCCAAGTAGTCAATAAGACGCATATCGAAATCTTCACCACCAAGGAATGTATCACCGTTGGTTGCTAAGACTTCAAACTGGTACTCACCGTCTATTTCTGCGATTTCTATGATTGACACATCAAATGTTCCACCACCTAAGTCATAAACAGCAATCGTGCTGTCACCCGCGGCTTTATCCATACCGTAAGCTAATGCTGCTGCTGTTGGCTCATTGATAATACGCTTAACTTCTAAACCAGCAATTTTACCAGCATCTTTAGTTGCTTGACGTTGTGAGTCGTTAAAGTAAGCAGGAACCGTAATTACTGCTTCTGTTACGCTCTCACCCAAGTAATCTTCTGCATCTTTCTTCAGTTTTTGAAGAATACGTGCTGAGACTTCTGGTGGAGACATTTTCTTTCCATTTGCTTCAACCCAAGCATCACCATTATCTGCTTTTACAATTTTATAAGGCACAAGTTTGATGTCTTTTTGAACCGCATCTTCTTTAAAGGTACGACCAATTAAACGTTTGATTGCGTAAAGTGTATTTTCAGGGTTTGTTACTGCCTGACGTTTTGCAGGCTGGCCTACTAAAACCTCATCATTAGCAAATGCAACAATCGAAGGCGTTGTGCGCTCGCCTTCTGCGTTCTCAATAACTTTAGGTTTATCACCTTCCATTACTGCGATACAGGAGTTTGTTGTTCCTAAATCAATTCCGATTATCTTTCCCATTTTTTGTTCCTCTTTAGAGTCTTAACTCTCTATAAATAGTTGTGTAGTAAATGTGTGGTTATCTTTTTGCTTATCAAGTGTTGACTTTAAAAAATTGACCAACTGTACAAATAATTTGTTTTACCCTCTCTCTGTAAGTAGCATCCTGAGCGGTTACGAAAAAAAGAGGGCTAGAATGAGGGGTAAAACTCTAAAACTAGTAGAATGTTTTGAGCTTTCTACCTCTCCCTAACCCCCGCTCAGGACACCGCCTGCTAGGAGAGGAGATTTTTATGTTCTAATTTTTTACGACCATCACCATTGCTGGGCGAACTAATCGACCACTTAATGTATAGCCTTTTTGCATTACTGCACTTACATGACCTTCTTCATATTCATCACTGGGTTGCATTGCCATAGCTTGGTGTAACTCTGGATCAAATTTTTCACCCAAAGGATCAACTGATTCAACTGAGAACTTCTCCAAGGCTTTATTAAAAACATTCATTGTTAAGTTCATGCCTTCACGGATTTGCTCAACATCACCTTCTGCCGCCATACCCATTTCAAGGCTATCCGCGACTGGTAATAACTCACTTACAAATTTTTGTACCGCAAACTTGTGCGCATCTTGTACTTGCTTTTCTGTACGTTTACGTTGGTTATCTGCTTCTGCCTTCATGCGTAAAACGGTATCCCAGTTTTTATCCGCACTTGCTCGCACCGTTTCTAACTCTTCTTGGAGTGATTCTATTGTTACTTCACCATCACTACCGTCTTCATTTTCAGTAGAATCAGTTACAGCTTCTTCTGTAGTTTTTGCTTCGTTCTCATTCTCTTCGAATGGATTTTCATCGTGTTTAGATTGGCTCATAATTTGCTCTTTTTGATCTATAGATCATCTGAAATTAATATGCTGTAAAATGTGGGGTTTTCGAAGGAGAACTCAAGAATTTTTTTAAAATAAATTAGTCTTTATTTAAAGCCGCTGAAAGTAACTTTGCAGTAATATCTACCACAGGGATGACACGATCATAATGCATACGTTTAGGGCCTATCACGCCCAGCACTCCAATGTATGAGTCATCAATTTGATACGGCGCTGTCACCACACTGCAATCGCCAAAAACTTCATGCCCTGCCTCGCTACCAATAAATATCTGAACGCCATCAGCATCCATGCATCGATCAAGCAAACCTAGCACATCGCGTTTTTCGTTGAAGGCATTAAATAATTGACGCAGTTTAGTGACATCTGACAAGTCATCATAATCCATTAGATTCGTTCTACCTGCTACGACATAATCATCTGATTGATCATCCGACATACCTGACACGGCTTTTTCACCCAAATCAATTGCTGAACGCATCATCGCATCCATGTCTTCACGGACTTCTTCCATTTCTTGCAATAAAACTCGGCGGGCTTGTTGTAAGTCTTTGCCAATGAGTACTTCGCTTAAATAATTACTGCTTTGCTGTAATTCAGATGAACTAAAGGCACGATCAACCTGAATAATGCGATTCTCAACATCGTTATTCGACATAATCAACACAACAAGAATTTGCTTTTCAGAGAGCTGTAAAAACTCAATTTGACGAATCGAACGAGCCTCCATCTGTGGCGCCATCACAATACCCGTTAATTGGGTAAGCCCTGACAACATATTGGATGCCGAATGAATTAAATCGCTGGATGATTGTTGCTCAAGCTGAACCTCAAGCGTTTGGAACTCTTGCTCAGCTAAGGGCTGAACATTCACCAACGTATCAACAAATAAACGATAACCTTGCGAAGTTGGCACTCTGCCAGCAGAAGTATGCGGTGCATGAATATAACCCGCCTCTTCTAACGATTTCATCACATTACGAATTGTCGCAGAGCTAAGATCTAAACCACTGCGCTGTGCCAATAATGACGACCCAATAGGTTGACCATCGCTAATATAGCCTTCTATTAGGACTTTTAGTAGATGTTGGGCGCGTTCGTTTAGATCGGGTTGCATTGCTTTATTATGAAGCCAGTTATGAAATTTTCAATGTCTTGTCATATCAAAATATTCATTTAAGCGTTTTTTTTAGCGGCTTTAAAAGCGATTTTAAAAAGAGTGTAACCGCCTGCCAATATTCATCACTCTCTGGGAATTTCTCCCATAATGCCCTTGAGCCATGATTACCATTCATCTTTGGCACAAAGGCTACTTTTTTCTTGCTTTTAATCGATTGAAAAATCGCCAACCAGCGACCCTTTTCAGGTTTAGCCGAGGTAATAAACACAGGGACATTTAGTGATTTGGCAGATCGACTAATCCAATCTTTAGGCTTGCCTGATTTTCTAAAATATTCCCCCGGCGAAAATGAAAGTAGCGCATCGGCTAATTCTGGTTTTTCACCCACCAATTGCAAAACCAATGCAGAAGAATATGAGCTACCCCACGCGATTATCTTTGCATTCGTATTGGAATTTTTATCAGCTAGATTACGCGCATACAACAAAGCTGCTTCCATATCGGGCAAGGCATCAATATAGCGCGTTTTCTTGCCCGCTTTTTGTGCTCGTTTGGCAGTTTGATTGGTAACACCATTAACCGTTTTACCTGAACGTAAATCCACCGCCAACACATTGAACCCCAGCTTATTAAGCTTAGGCGCAATCTCAAGATACTCACCACGGCTCCAACCTGCTTGATGAAACAGCACAATTAACGGAATATTTTTTTCTGTTTCACCAATATAAGCATCAGCGGTGATTGGCAAGCCATCTTTTGAGGGGAAAGTAATGGTTTCTTTTGCTTGCACAGATGAAAACACAAACAACCAGCATAAACAGCTAGATAAAAGGGTCGATTTCATGGGGTTTACCTCAGTTTAGACTCTAAAAACCTTAAAAACACCCCTTATTATAGACTTTATATTAACCCCCCGTGAATTCAACTCGCAAGTGCAATCCTATTTCCAGCAAAGAATACCTCATTAGGGGTTCTGCCCTTAAGACATTTCCTAGGTCTATTGTTTAACTTATCAATGATCCATTGAATGTAACCCTT
>JALSLX010000115.1 GCA_026988095.1 Thiotrichaceae bacterium | reverse complement strand
GTTGGGCACCTGTTTATGATGCAGATTTAAATACCAGTACAGGCAAGATAGAACTTAAAACACTGGCACAAATAAGTCAGCGCACTGGTGAAGACTGGAAAGGCGTAGACGTAACACTTTCGACATTGCGACCAAGTACGGGTACGCAGTTACCAAGCCTTAACCCTTGGGTATTAGATTTCATGCCTGATTTACCACCACCAATGCCAATGGCGGGAAGCCGAATGTTTAAAAATCAAAGCATTCAAATGGAGAGTATGGAGGACTCAATGGAAATGGGCGCTCCTGTCGTTGCTATGGCGGCAAATCCAGCACCAAGAAAAAGAATGGAGCAAGTACAAAGCCAACTTATCAGTACCGATTTTTCTGCAGAATATAAAGTGCCGAATGTTATCAGTCTTAACTCGGGTAGCAACAAGCGTCGCTTTTCATTATCTTCGCAAAGCTTTGATGCCGAAGTACGCTTAGCCAGTGCTCCAAGACAAGACCCTCGTGCAATGATTTTGGCAAAAGCAAAACACGTGGGCGAATCTCCTTTATTAGCGGGTAGTTTGTCGCTATACCGCAATGGTAATTTTGTAGGCAATACGTATTTACAGCAAAAGCTTTCAGGCGAAGAGATAAAGTTATCCTTTGGTGAAGATGACAAAGTAAAAATCAAATTCTTACCTGATCCTGATAAAAAAAGTAAAGGTGGTTTGTTATTTGGTAAGAAGAAAGTAGTAGAGCGTCACTATCAATTAAGCATCCATAGCAACCATGATAAGCCTTATGAGATTTCTCTTTATGATGTTTTCCCTGTCGCAGTAAATGAAGATATTAAAGTTAAGCTGTTGGGTGATGCACCAAGTAAGAAAGATCTTGAAAATAAAAAAGGTGTGGTGAGCTGGGAGCGTACCTTAAAGCCTAAGCAAGATATTAAGCTGAAGTATGGATACACAGTGAGTTACCCTGAAGATAAGATTATTCCTAGTTTATAAACTAAGCTTTAGGAGTAAATATTAAATGATGACAAGCCCTGTCTTCCTCGAATGCTTTTATCGGGAATTTGTGTAAGCTCAATGAAATTTTTGATAAAGCATTCGATATGGTGAGTGATTTTTGGAGACAGTTATGGAAATGACAGCCACGGTATTAATCGTAATCGTCGCACTTTTACACATCTATTTTTTAGTATTAGAAATGTTTTTATGGGATAAGCCCTTTGGTAGAAAAACGTTTGGTTTAACTGCTGAATTTGCCAAAGAGTCCAAAGCACTTGCCGCCAATCAAGGGCTTTATAATGGATTTTTGGCAGCTGGGTTGATTTGGGGTTTGCTGTTGGGTGGTATTGGTACGGATGTAAAAATATTCTTTTTAAGTTGTGTTGTTATTGCGGGACTTTATGGTGGTTTTACAGTGGGTAAAAAGATTCTGTTTATTCAAGCCTTGCCAGCAGCAATTGCCTTGGTGTTAGTGTTATTGGGGTGATTGAACAAAAGCAGCTTGCCAACAGTCGCTAACTACCTGTGCAATGAAGCGATAGTGATTTAAACATTGTAAATCGCTAGCTTGGTAGTTATTCAAAACCTGTTTTAACAAGCTCTCGGATAAACTAGAGTCTATTTCCGCAGAATTACAAAATATTGCAATGTCCCAAAACGGTGATGCCATTGCGGAATATTCCCAATCAATAAACCAAACTTTCTCACCTTGATGTAAAATATTTTCTTGTACTAGGTCAATATGAGAAGGAACTGCTGAACGTACGCTAAGCGGTGCCTCTAATAGCGCAAGAGTTTTTTGGTAGTCTGGTTTTAGTGAGCGTTGTTTCTTATTCGAGCACTTCTCAAAATATTGTATAAGAAGTTTTGTAATTTTTTGGTTATTTAACTCACCTTTAAAAATCGTTTTACTGTTGTGTAAAGTGGTGAGTGCTTTTGCAATTTTATCTAATGTTTGTGGCTTATCTAATTTAGGTTTGGTTGTGTTTTCTAAGTATTCTGTTAGGCTAATTCCTGAAACCTCTCTCCATAAATTCTTGGGCGCAATGCCAAGCTGTTCAGCAATATCAGTATTGTGTGATTCGTTGTCACGGTTGATAAACTCATCGGTAGATTCACGAGGAATTCGCAAAATGGTTTTTTGTTTTGGGTCTGATGGAATCGTTACTAGATAGTTTTTATTCGTTAAGCCAGATAATATTTGGATCTTGATTTCATCAAATGCAAATTTTGATAATAGTGGGATATTTTTTAAAACAGATGCAATCATTATTCTAAAGAGTATAAATAGAAATCATCATTGTGGCGAATGTTACAATCCATGGTTGATAAGCTACCAACGCAAAAATCGATACCAGCCTTCGCTGGTATAACGGATTAAAGTGTACCAAGATAATCTTTAATTTCAGGATGATTTGGGTTATTCAACATTGTTTCACTATCCGATAAATCAAGCACACTTCCTTGATGAATAAACGCACAGCGTTTTGATGCCAACAATGCATCGCTAGGTTGATGGCTTACAAATAGTGCCGCCATTTTTTTATCAGCTACTAACTTTTTGATGAGCGAAATGATTTCATTTCGCATGGCAGGACCAAGTGCTGCGAGTGGCTCATCTAATAATAGCACACCTTGTCTTCTGACTAGAGCGCGAGCTAAAGCAACTCGCTGTTGTTGGCCCCCTGAAAGTTGGCGAGGTAGACGTGTGCTGAGGTTCTCTAGCCCAACACTTTCTAGTGCTTGGTAGACCTGTTCTTTCTCATCAGTATTTAACTTTAATGAGGGTTTGATACCAATCGCAATGTTGGTAAAAACATCTAAATGTGGAAATAAATTGTGCGCTTGAAAAACTGTTGTGACAGGACGTTTAGCAACACTAAGCCCACTAATATCTTTACCGTTAATTAAGATTTCACCAGAGCTAGGTTTATTAAATCCTGCTATCAAATTAAGAAGCGTAGTCTTACCTGAGCCACTTGATCCAACAATACTTAGAATTTCACCTGCTTTAACATTTAGGTTAAAACACATTTCCATATCGCCGTATTTTTTATTTTTAGTTGTGTCGTGATAGGTGAATTTTAAAGCTTTAATCGTAAGCATGATTTACGCACTCTCCTTTTCATCGCTGCTTTTTCCACCAATACCACGTTCAATTAGCCAAAATGATAGCAAACAACTCGCTAACAAGAATACGGCAATGACTGCCGCTTGTGGAATTTGATACGCACCTAAACGTTGATATAATAATAGGGGTAATGTCGCAGTTTCAGGTGAGCCAAATAATGCGATTACACCTAAATCTCCCATTGCTAATGCAGTAACAAGAGCGGCAGATAATCCCAGCGGTTTGCGTAATAAAGGTAAATCAATCTGTTTAAAACGTTGCCAGCCAGAAAGCTCCAAGCTCTCACAAAGGCATTGATAGCGTTGCGTGTGTTGGCGCATGGCGGGGCCTAATGTGCGGATAACAAATGGCAAGCCCATAATGCCGTTAATTAAAATAACAATGAGAATAGCCCACTCAAACACATTCACCAATTTACTAAGCAAGATGAAAAGCCCTGTGCCAATTACCAACGGAGGCACAACATAAACCACCGAACCAGAAAGCTCTAAAAACTGCGCCATGCGTATATTGCCCGTGTAAGCTTTGTGCGCGCTGGCAGATAGTAGAAACCAACCGAGCGTGACGGCGATAGTTGCCGCGCATAAGCCAATCAAAATGCTAAAACCTGCGGCACGCCATAAACTAGCATCGTTTAAAACCTCAATAACAGGACCGCGAGCGGCATCAATAATCATCGATAAAAGAGGTGTGCCAACAAAAATTACAGCACTCGCAATGAACATAAAAGAGATCATTTTATTAGACGTGGGAATGATTGAAGAACGGATATTTAAATTAGGCTCAACATCAGGCAAGTGGCTAAAACGGCTTGCTATTAGCGCAATCGTTATGGATAAAGCTAGTTGTAACAGTGCTAAAACGACGGCTTGTTCAGGGTCAAAATCAAAACGTAGTGATTGATAAATGGCAACTTCAAGCGTGGTGCTTTTGGGCCCGCCACCTAGGGTTAGCACCACGGCAAAACTGGTCAAGCACAGCATAAAAATCAATACCGCGACACTGGGCAAGCTTTCACGTAACGCTGGCCATTCGATATGCTTCCATTGTTGCCAGTTGTTCATGCCAAGTTGTGAGCTAATGCGCCAATGTTGTTGTGGCACGTTATTCCACGTTGGGAGTAGTAATCGCACGGCAAGTGGTAAATTAAAAAAGAGATGAGCAAGTAAGATGCCGGTTAAGCCATAAAGATCGCTACCCAATGGCAACCAACCTTGCGAGCCGTAGACTGAAACAATGCCGAGTACTGCGACTATAGCGGGTACAACTAAAGGTAAACCAAATAAGCTAAGAATTACAGAGCGGAATGGAAAGTCACCATAGCGTGCGAATGCGCGCGCAACGAATAATCCGATACCAACACTTAACACGGTAGAGAGTGTGCCTTGTAAAAGACTGAAATAAATGACTCGGCGTAGGTAGGCATCATTCCAAAAAGCGAGTGAGCTTTCTTGATTGGTTTGACTGCCTAGAATATCGCTGGCAAAGAATAGGCTGGCAAGTGGCACGGTTATGAATGCCATAAGCAAGAGTAAAACTAGATAGCCTAGTTTGAGTTTCATACTTGAAATGACAATATCAACACGTCCCCTCCACCTAGCAGGCGGTGTTCTGAGCTTGTCGAAGGAGGAAGGGTTAGGGAGGGGGTAGAAGCCCATAATTTTATATTTACTTCAAACATTCTCCCCCCTCCCCAGCCCTCCCCCCGCTGGGGAGAGGGGGTAAAACGGTCACTTTGCCAGAGCATTTAACCACTCTTTAACCCAAGCTTTACGGTTTTTAGCAACCTCATCTTCACTAAATAAAAGTGCTGGAGAAGGGTCGATTAACGTCTTAAATGCCTCGGGTAATTTGTCTTCAGATAATATAGCAGGATACATCCAGTTATTAGCAGGAATAATTTCTTGGAATTTTTCACTCGTCATGAATTTTAAAAACTGCTTTGCTAATGCTTGGTTTTTGCTCGATGCTATCATGCCCGCCACTTCAATTTGTTGGTAATGACCTTCTTCAAATTTAGCCGCCGCGAAGTTATCTTTCTCTTCAGCAATAATGTGATAAGCAGGTGATGTGGTGTAGCTTAAAACCATCGGCGCTTCATCTTTTAAGAATAAGCCATAAGCTTCTGACCAACCTTTACTCACCGTAACAATACGTGGAGCTAGTTTTGTCCATGCTTCTTCAGCTTTATCACCGTAAACTTTTTTAACCCAAAGCAATAAGCCTAAACCTGGTGTGCTGGTGCGAGGGTCTTGAATAAGAATTTTTGGTGCGTCTTTGCTTTCAACTAATTCTTTTAAGCTTTTTGGTGGGTTGGCTAATTTTGTTTTATCGTAAACAAAGGCGAAGTAACCAAAGTCATAAGGTAGAAAAGTATCGTCTGTCCATTTATTAGGCAGTGATGACTGTTCCAATGTCATGCCGTGAGGTGTAAATAAGGCTGTTGCGCGCGCATCAGCAGTGAGATTGGTATCAAGCCCGAGAACAATATCGGCTTTAGTGTGTTTGCCTTCTAATTTAAGACGGCTAAGTAGCGAAACACCATCTTCAAGCGCTACAAATTTAAGATCACAGTTACAATCCTTCTCAAAAGCTTCTTTAACCTTTGGGCCTGGACCCCATTTACTGGTAAATGAATCGTAGGTATAGATTGTTAATGTTTTTTTATCTTCTGCTGAGGTATTTAAGGTAAATATTAAACACAAAACAGCGAAAAAGAGGGGGGGTGGTCTTTTAAAAAGTGGTAAAAACATGGTTTTTCTCCTTAGAAAACAGTATTTAGGAGAGATGTATAGAAAAATTGCAAAAAAATGGCAATTACAACTCACATCCCTACGCT
>JALSLX010000114.1 GCA_026988095.1 Thiotrichaceae bacterium | reverse complement strand
AAAAAGAGGGGGGGTGGTCTTTTAAAAAGTGGTAAAAACATGGTTTTTCTCCTTAGAAAACAGTATTTAGGAGAGATGTATAGAAAAATTGCAAAAAAATGGCAATTACAACTCACATCCCTACGCTGGTATTAGCCAGATCAGGTTCATCGGATTGGGTTTATCCTCTCAGCATATTTTAATACGTTAAAATATGCACTCCGTTGAGTTGGGGTGATTATACAGGGCTTTTTGGCTTATACAAAAGCAGTTTAATAAAAGGTGGACAACAAAGATAAAATTCCCTCTCCCTAGCAGGGGGAGGGTTAGAGAGGGGATAGAAAGGTTGAAAATACGTTAATGGGCGAAGTTTCTACCCTCTCTCCCTGCTAGGGAGAGAGGGCTAAACAGCCATTTCTATCAATCAAACAGCCAAAGATAACTAAGAGCTAGTGTCGCTATAATCAATGCATAGGCAATTATTTTATTAAGCTCCATTTTGCTTAGCCTCTTTGATACGTGCTCTTACCTGTGCAGGAGCTGTTCCACCCAAGTGATCACGTGCGGCAACCGAACCTTCAAGTGTCAGCACATCAAAAACATCATCACCGATAACATCAGAAAACGTTTGTAACTCCTCTAATGTCATTTCACTTAAATCTTTGCCTGTTTTAACGCCAAAGGCAACGGCACTGCCGACAACCTCGTGAGCATCACGGAATGGCATGTCTTTACCGACTAAATAATCAGCAAGATCAGTGGCGGTTGAGAAGCCCTGCATAGCGGCGGCGCGCATTTTATCTTTATTGGTTTGGATATGAGGCATCATATCGGCGTAAGCACGTAGGCTTCCTAATAAGGTATCAACCGTATCAAACAATGGCTCTTTATCTTCTTGATTGTCTTTATTGTACGCCAATGGCTGGCTTTTCATTAATGTGAGTAATGACATTAATGAACCATAAACACGCCCTGTTTTACCACGCACTAGCTCTGGCACATCCGGGTTTTTCTTTTGTGGCATGATGGATGATCCAGTACAAAAACGATCGGGCAGATCAATAAAGTTAAATTGCGCCGATGTCCATAGCACTAACTCTTCTGAAAAGCGTGATAGATGCATCATGATTAATGAAGCAGCAGAGATAAATTCAATCGCAAAATCACGATCGCTTACGCTGTCTAGTGAATTGTTAGAAGCTCTATCAAAACCTAAAAGCTCGGCAACATAAGGTCGGTCGATAGGATAGGTTGTGCCAGCGAGTGCTGCCGCGCCTAGTGGTAAAATATTTACACGCTTACGACAATCTTGCAGACGTTCAAAATCACGTACTAACATTTCATACCACGCCAACATGTGATGCCCAAAGGTAATCGGTTGGGCGACTTGCAAGTGGGTAAAGCCTGGCAGAATTGTATCGGCTTCTCGTTCAGCCACTTCTAACAAACCTTTTTGTAGTCGCTGAAGCTCACTTGCAATAAGGTCAATTTGCTCACGCAACCAAAGGCGAATATCCGTTGCTACTTGGTCGTTACGTGATCGCCCAGTGTGTAGTTTTTTACCGGTGATACCAATCTTGTCGGTCAAGCGCGCTTCTATATTCATGTGAATATCTTCAAGTGCGATAGACCATTCAAAATCACCCGCTTCAATCTCAGATTGAATCTCATCTAAGCCAGTATGAATATCTTTTACTTCTTGGTCAGTTAGTAACCCTACTTTATTAAGCATTTGAGAGTGGGCTTTAGAGCCTGCAATATCATGCTTATAAAGGCGTTGATCAAATTGGATGGATGCTGTGAAATCAGCCACAAATGCATCGGTCGATTCACTAAAGCGCCCCCCCCACGATGAATTGGTTGAATTTTGATTCGTGGTTTTTGAAGTTTTATTGCTATTTGACATGGTTGTTCAGTTTCCAGTAAGTATGGATTACATACAATAGTGACAAGCGTTAGGAAATTAACGACTAAATTAATAAAATTAGCGATGAACTGCAAAAGCAGTCACCGACTGAAAAGCTATTATAGTGCCGATCAGTACGGATAATATAATTAAAACAATAATAATTAAATGAATATAACAAGCACTGAAAAATCAATCGGATTTTTACCTGAGTTGTGTACACCTCAGGCAATTTTGCGTGTGATGGTGGGTGCGGAGGTTTTAGCTGTAATTCATGCACTCACTAGTGCATCCGCGACATACGGTGCTTCTGTCATAAAGTTAGGGCTTACCTCATTATTTATGCAATGGGTGGTTTTAAGTTCTACGTTTTTAATCTGTATTTTTTCTCACAAACTACGAAACCTAAGCACAATGCACATGAGTGGGGCAATTAGCGCAATAGTGGTTGCATTAACCGTTGGGGCTTCAATACTCACTATCATGGCAGATAGTTATCAAAAGGTAGGCGAGCTTTACTATTGGGATACGCCCTTTATTTTAAGAAATGCATTTATTGCTTTAATTTTAATAGCGATGACTTTGCACTATTTTCATGTGCAAAACGAAAGAGATGAACATGTACAAGCAGATACAGGTGCTAAGTACGATGCACTTCAATCACGTATGCGCCCCCACTTTTTATTCAATAGTCTAAACACCATTGCACAACTTATTCATGTTGATCAAAACAAAGCAGAAGATGCCCTACTCGATTTAGCTGATATTTTTCGTTCTACACTCGATACGCGTAATCGTATTTCATTAGGTGAAGAGTTAGATGTAACACTGCGTTATTTGCGTATGGAAGGTTTAAGACTTGGAAAACGCCGTCTAAATATTGTTTGGGATATGGATAGAAAAACACTGCCATTTAATATGGAAATTCCACCACTTTTATTACAGCCATTGGTTGAAAACGCAATTTATCACGGTATACAGCCCCGTAAAGATGGCGGAACAATCGGTATTAGCTTGTACGATGCAGGGCAAACATTGGACATCGTTGTATCAAACCCAGTACCGCCAGAAGGCACAACGGGACATTCAAAGGGCAATCACATCGCCCAAGAAAATTTAAAAAATCGATTAAGGCTTGCTTACGGTGATCGGGCAAATCTAAAAATAACAAAATCCGAGCACCAATACCGCGTTTCATTTTCGATACCGAAAGAATACTAAAGGGAGTAATAATAATGACAATGAATATCCTTGTCGTTGACGATGAAGAACTAGCTCGTCAACGAATAGAGAGTCTCCTTAAAGACAACTCTGAATACAATATCTGTGCCGAGGCCGAAAACGGGGCCGAAGCACTTATGATGGTAGAGCGCCATCAGCCAGATTTGATTTTGCTAGATATATCAATGCCAGTGATGGATGGACTGGAAGTAGCAAAACACTTATCTGGTATGCCAAATCCACCAGCCGTAATCTTTACTACTGCGTACGGGGAGTACGCACTAGAAGCCTTCTCAACTAAAGCAACAGGATACCTCATGAAGCCAATCAGACAAGAACAACTATTAAAAAGTCTACAACAGGCCCGTTCACTTAACCGTGCACAACGCTCAAGAGTATTAGATGATAATGAAGTAACAGGCGCAGGTCGTAAGCACATTTGTGCCCGTATGCGTGGTAATTTAGAGCTAATACCAATTGATGATGTTTACTATTTCCAAGCGGATCAAAAATACGTAACAGTACGTCACAGCAAGGGTGAAGTAATTATCGAAGAGTCATTAAAGTCTCTAGAAACAGACCTTGCGGATAAATTTATTCGTATCCACCGTAACGCGTTAGTAGCCAAAAGTCGTATTATGGGCTTAGCAAAAACCAATATCGGTCGTGTAAAAGTTAAGATTGATCGCATTGAAGATGAGCTAGAAGTTAGCCGTCGCCATGTGGCGGAGATACGCAGATTTGTGCGTAACCGTTAATTTAGTGAGCTTACTATTTTAGGTTTTGTTACTAAAATGAATAACTCTGCTGAGCGCAACGAGACAACAACGTTTGCTGTTTAACGTTGAACTGCGGAGTGAGGC
>JALSLX010000113.1 GCA_026988095.1 Thiotrichaceae bacterium | reverse complement strand
CCAATAAATCCAATCCCGTTTTCAATGTGTCAGCCGTCAGTTGCGCTAATCGTAATCGGCTTTGCTTAACGTCTTCTTCTGCCTTCATAATTGGGCAGGCTTCATAAAATGTCATAAAGTTGCCTGCCAATTCAAACAGGTAATTACACAGTAGATTTGGTGTGCCTTCTTTAGCGACTATCTCAATTGCTTCTGATAATTGTAAGAGTTTGCTGGCAAGTTGGCGTTCTGCTGGCTCAACTAAGACTATTTTTGTATCGCTGTTTATTTCACCCGCTTTTCTAAAAATGCTTTGGATACGGGCATATGCATATTGCAAATAGGGTGCAGTATTACCTTCAAAACTGAGCATCGTGTCCCAGTTGAAAATGTAATCTGATGTACGGTTTTTGCTCAAATCAGCATATTTAACCGCGCCGATACCAACTGTTTTAGCGATGCTTTTACGGCTGGCTTCATCCAAGTCAGGATTCTTTAGTGTGACTAAATCAAATGCGCGTTGTTGGGCTTCATCGAGTAAATCAATCAGCTTTACCGTGCCACCATCGCGGGTTTTAAACGGTGTGCCGTCTTTACCCATCATGGTGCCAAATGCCATGTGTTCTAGTTGCGTTTCTTCAGGTACGAAGCCTGCTTTTTTACCAGCGGTGAATACTTGTTTTAGGTGTAGGCTTTGACGCGCATCAACAAGGTATAAACCACGGTTCATGTTTAGTTTATTGTGGCGATAACGCAAAGCGGCAAGGTCGGTGGTGGCGTATAAATATCCACCATCAGATTTTTGCACAATCATTGGGATGATTGAATCATCCTTGCCCTTAAACTCATCCATAAACACGCATTGCGCGCCTTGGTCTTTTGTGAGTAAACCTTGCTTATCTAGGTCGATAATTACCTGTGGTAAATCATCATTGTAGGCGCTTTCTGGTATAACATCATCGCGCGTTAGTAGCACGTTGAGTGTTTTGTAAATTTCATCACAATGGTTGAGTGAAGTATCAATAAACTGTTTCCATAGTTTTAAGAAGTTTTCATCACCCGCTTGCAATTTCACCACATTTTCACGTGCTGTCTGGGCAAAGTCTTCATCTTTATCAAAACGAATTTTTGCTGCTTGGTAGAATTTTTCAAGGTCAGAAAGCTGCATTGAAAGCTCTTCATCCTTTTCTTGTAGTTCGCCCATGTAAGTGAGCAACATACCAAATTGTGTACCCCAATCTCCTACGTGATTCTGGCGGATAACATTGTGACCCGTGTAATCCAAAATACGTGCAATCGCATCGCCAATAATGGTTGAACGTAAATGCCCTACGTGCATTTCTTTAGCAAGATTTGGGGCAGAATAATCAATCACTACATTTTGTGGGTTAGCTGTTTTCTCCATGCCTAGCAGTTCTGAAGCTAATGCAATCTCAGCTTTATCCGCTAACCATTCACTTTTTAGGTGAATATTTAAAAAGCCAGGGCCAGCAATCTCAACTTTGTCGGCCATGTCTGATAAATCAAGGTGTTCTAACACCTTGGTCGCCAGCTCACGCGGATTCATTTTTAGCTTTTTAGCCGCTCCCATAATGCCATTGGCTTGATAGTCACCAAATTCAGGTCGGGCAGATGCTTTGACTACTGCGGGTGCATTTTCAGCACCTGCGTTTGTTAAAGCTATTGATATTTTAGTATTGAGTAGTGTGCGTATATTCATGAAGGGGATTCTAGCGCATTTAATAATAGGCCACCCCCCCTATTTTTTGGTTTTTTGTGCGCCTAGAGATTAAACGGCAAGCTCTAATAATTGAGTTATGCGTTTTAAACAACAAAACGATAAGCTCACTAAAAGTATATCGTTACACCTTCGATAGCTAATTCACGTACAAATCAGCGAAAAAGAGGGGGGGTGGTATGTAAATAATGATCAAAACTAGCGAAATATGATAGAGGAAGAGATCAAAGCATCTTGGTATCTATGTTTTAATTGCGCTTATGAATAAAGAGAAGACCATTTATCTAGCAAGACATGCAAAATCCTCATGGGACAGTGGGGTGGCAACAGACTTTGCTAGACCTTTAAGTAATCGAGGGATTGTAGATACAACTCGTATAGCAGAGGAGCTAGAGCGATTAAAATGGTCTCCAGAGAAAATTATTGCGTCACCAGCTATTAGAACTAAGCAAACCTGTCAGATACTTTGTGATAAATTAAGCTTTCCTTTTGATCAGATTGTGTGGAAACAAGATATTTATGCCGCTTACACCGTGACGCTCATTCAGTTATTAAGCGTGTTACCAGAATCAGTCACCAGCGTGATGTTGATTGGGCATAATCCTGCAATGGAGGATTTACTGGCGCATTTTTGTGCGGATGCTAAAGCTTATAGCCAAAAAAATGGAAAACTATTTACAACAGGCAATGTTGTAAAAATCACAACCCAATCAAGCTGGAAGAATATGGCAATGTGTGAGGCTAACTTAGAGAAGATATTACGCCCAAAAGAGTTATAGTAATTTTTTCAAAAGTAATTACATGCTCCCCACATTCTTCGACTACGCTCAGGTGCTACTTCTAAGTAGTTTCCGTAACATAGTCGAAGGATACGGAGATGTGATAGCTTGTTATATCTTTGAACTCACCCTTCAATATGTTAAATTCCCTGCCTTACAAAATTAGCTTAAACAACGGATAAAACACCATGTCGTTATCACCAGATGAAGTCAAAAGTATCGCCTTTCTAGCACGGCTATCAATTCAAGAAGAAAACATCGAACAATACTCTCAAGATCTATCCAATATTTTTGGATTAGTTGAGCAGATGAATGCTGCAAATGTTGATCAAATAGAGCCAATGGCGCACCCGCAAGATGCAATGCAACGCTTGCGTGATGATGTGGTGACGGAAGAGAATCAGCGTGAAAAGTTAATGAGCAATGCGCCGTTGACGGAAGCGGGTTTATTCCTCGTTCCTAAAGTTTTGGATTAAGGGGGATATAATAATGATTACAAAGTCTCTAACAGAGTTAAGTACTAGTTTAAAAGCGGGTGATTTTTCAAGTGTTGAATTAACCCAGTTTTACCTCGATAGAATTGCAAAATATGACGGTGAGCTAAACTCATTTATTACCGTGACAGAAGAGCAAGCCTTAGCGGGCGCAAAGGCGGCAGATGAACAAATCGCCGCTGGTACAGCAGGTGCATTAACAGGCATCCCAATGGCGCATAAAGACTTGTTTTGTACCGATGGTGTGCGTACCTCTTGTGCATCAAAAATGCTGGGTAACTTTATTGCACCTTATAATGCAACCGTGGTTGAAAAACTTAATGCGGCAGGTATGCCCATGCTCGGTAAAACGAATATGGATGAGTTTGCAATGGGTTCATCCAATGAAAACTCATATTACGGCGCGGTAAAAAACCCATGGGATTTAGAGCGTGTACCAGGTGGCTCATCAGGTGGAAGCGCGGTTGCAGTTGCGGCACGTTTAGCCCCTGTTGCAACGGGTACGGATACCGGCGGGTCAATTCGCCAACCTGCCTCGTTAACAGGTATTACAGGTATTAAGCCAACTTACGGACGCGTGTCTCGTTTTGGCATGATTGCTTATGCTTCGAGTTTGGATCAAGGCGGTATTTTTGGCACGTCGGCATCTGATTGTGCCATGGTGCTTGAAACAATGTCTGGCTTTGACCCGAAAGATTCAACCTCGGTTGAACGTGATGTGCCCAATATGTCAGCCTCGCTTAACGATTCTATCAAAGGCTTGAAAATTGGCTTGCCAAAAGAGTTCTTCGGCGAAGGCTTGGACTCAAGCGTAGCTGAGGTTGTAAATGATGCGATTGAAGAATACAAAAAACTAGGCGCTGAAATTGTAGAAATCAGCTTGCCCAATACACACTTGGCAATTCCTTCTTATTATGTAATCGCGCCTGCCGAAGCATCATCCAATCTCTCACGTTTTGATGGTGTACGTTATGGCTACCGCTGTGAAGCCCCTGTAGATTTAACCGATATGTATATGCGTTCACGCGGTGAAGGTTTTGGTACAGAAGTTAAGCGTCGTATTATGACGGGCACTTATGCCTTATCGGCAGGTTATTACGATGCCTATTATTTAAAAGCACAAAAAATCCGTCGTTTAATCAGCGATGACTTTAAAAAAGCCTTTGAAAAAGTCGATGTCATTATGGGGCCAGTAGCGCCTGAGACTGCTTTTAAGCTAGGCGAAAAAACGGATGATCCGATTAGTATGTATTTAGCTGATATTTATACCTTGTCACTAAACTTAGCCGGCCTAACAGGGATGTCTGTCCCTGCGGGTTTTTCTAAAAACAATAAAATGCCTGTTGGCTTACAAATTATCGGTAACTATTTTGAAGAAGCTAAGTTATTAAACGTAGCACATCAATATCAACAAGTGACCGATTGGCATAAACAAGCGCCTAGTGCATACACGGGAGGAGAATAATCATGGAATGGGAAACAGTCATCGGCTTGGAAATACACGCCCAGCTTTCAACAAACTCTAAATTATTCTCAGGTTCATCAACCGAATATGGTCAAGAACCAAACACGCAAGCCAATATCGTAGACTTGGCAATGCCCGGTGTTTTGCCTGTGCTAAACACGGAGGCTGTGCGAATGGCGGCGATGTTTGGTTTAGCGATTGGTGCGCCCATCGGTAGAGGCAATGTGTTTGCGCGTAAAAACTATTTTTACCCTGACTTGCCACAAGGCTATCAAATCAGTCAATTTGATAAGCCGATTGTAGAACTTGGGCACATGGACATCACCCTAGAAAATGGTGAGACAAAACGCATAGGCGTAACCCGCGCGCATTTAGAGCAAGATGCAGGTAAATCACTGCACGAAGATTTTGCAGGCATGACAGGGATTGACTTAAACCGCTCAGGCACACCACTGCTAGAAATCGTATCAGAACCGGATATGAGTTCGGCAAAAGAAGCGGTTGCCTATATGAAGAAGATTCATGAGCTAGTGCAATATCTAGGTATTAATGATGGCAACTTGGCAGAAGGTTCATTCCGTTGTGATGCAAACGTATCAGTACGCCCAAAAGGGCAAAAAGAGCTAGGTACGCGAGCAGAGCTTAAAAATATCAACTCATTCAAATTTGTTGAGCGCGCAATCAATATAGAGATCGAGCGTCAGATAGACATTATCGAAGATGGTGGCGCAGTCGTGCAAGAAACACGTTTGTATGACCCCGATAAAAACGAAACACGTTCAATGCGCTCAAAAGAAGAGGCGAATGATTACCGCTATTTCCCGTGTCCAGATTTATTACCTATCGAAATTACCGATGAGTTTCTAACGGCGGTAAAAGCAATCTTGCCAGAGTTACCCGCGGCAAAGTTCGAGCGCTTTATGAATGAATACGATTTAAGCGACTACGATGCAGGCGTATTAACCGCAAGTCGTGAAACAGCAGATTACTTTGAAAGCGTAGCAAAAGCCTGTGGTGAGCCAAAACTAACGGCAAACTGGGTGACAGGAGAATTATCAAGCCACTTGAATAATGATAGTTTGGAAATCACAGATTCTCCCGTAAATGCAGAAATGTTAACAGGCTTAATTAAGCGTATCGCGGATAAAACAATTTCAGGAAAAATCGCCAAAGAAGTATTCCAAGCATTATGGGCAGGCGAAGGTTCTAAAGATGAAAGCGCGGCAGATAAAGTCATCGAAAGCAAAGGCTTAAAACAAATTACCGATTCGGGCGCGATTGAAGCGTTGATTGATGAAATCATGGCAAACAACGAAGGGCAAGTAGAACAATACCGAAGCGGAAAAGAAAAGGTATTTGGCTTCTTTGTTGGGCAAGTAATGAAGGCTTCGCAGGGTAAGGCTAATCCTGCGCAGGTGAATGAATTGTTGAAGAAAAAACTGAGCTAGTCCCTTCTGTCAGTCATAGCTATTAGTTTATCAATATCATAAAAATAAACGATTAGTAGCTTTTGGTTTTTGTGATTATTCCCAGCTTCGTATCATTATGGTAGCTGTTATTTAATCTATCGCGACATATTAATAAATTATATTTAAATATTATCGTTATAAAGATACCTCCTGTCTCAGCGTATATTAAAAACTAAATGAACTTGGCTACTGTATAAGTACATTTAGATTTTACAGGCGTAGTGAAATGGACTTTAAAAATTATATAGATGAAGCAAAAGCATTGGTGCTTAGAGGGGGACCTAACGCCTCAGACTATGAGAACTTAACTAGTGCTTGTCAAAACTTGAGAGAACAAGAACTGACATTATCTGAAGAGGCCGAACTATATGGCATGATGAAACCATTGTTGAATGTAGATTCAATGATTGGTTTTTCATACGTGAAACCTAATGGGTATGCGGGAGATTATGAGTTAATTGATCGAATTTACCAACAATGGACATCACCGAAGTGTGATGATTATCATTTGTGGGATGATTTTTACCATAATCTTGATGCTGCAAAAGCGGTTAGAAATAGAAAAGAGTATTTGATAAAGTTACTTTCAAGTTTAGAGGAAGAGAAAGACTCTCCTTTGGTTTTAAATTTGGGGAGTGGCCCATGTAGTGATCTTTATGAATTTTTTAAGCAAAAACCAAAATCGAGAATTCATTTTGATTGCTTGGATATGGATTCAAAGGCTATTGATTATGCATCTGCTGTTTGTGATAACTATATTGATTCAATAACATTTGTAAATAAAAATGCATTTCGTTATAAACCAGATTATAAATATGAGTTTATTTGGTCGGCAGGACTCTTTGATTATTTCTCTGATAAATTATTTGTTAGATTATTAAACCGAATTTATAATTTACTAGCAGATGGAGGTACTATGGTTATAGGTAATTTTTCTGATGATAATCCGAGCAGAGGGGTTATGGAAATATTTGGGCAATGGTATCTACATCATAGAAGTAAAGATAAACTAACCGAGCTGGCAGTGAAGGCTGGAATATCCGCGGAAAAAATAGAAGTATATTCTGAAGAAACAGGTGTTAATTTATTTTTGCATCTACAAAAGTAGTCTTTTTATTAATATATTCGACTGGTTTGAAATACTAACTCCACTTGTCGGGTATTATTTTACATTTTTAGGCGATTCATCTACAGTTTCCGATATCTAATTAATGATGCCTTATTATAATAAATATAAAAATGTAGTATGAATAATAATATAACAAAAAATAAAGAGTTAGACTTTCAGTTTTATTTGAGAAATGAAAAAATAAAGCTAACAAGGTATATGTGCCTATTGAGCAGCTTACTATTCGCTAGTTTTGCTTTTGTTGATATGCTCGCTTTACCATCAGCTGTTTATGCATCAATTTCCGTAAGGCTAGTTGTTGTCGTTGTTCTTATGGCAACTTTTGCATCAACTTTTCATAAGCTATTTGATAAGTATTACCATTATATATTGTCACTTTCTTTCATAGTGGCAATTCTAGGTATAGAAGCGATGATTTATATTTCTGATCCAAAAGATCAGGCATATGGTACTTATTTTGTTGGAATTATTTTAGTATTGATTGCATTGTTTTCATGGACCTATTTACATCGGTCTGTTTCAGTACTATTAGCCTCAGTATCTATTGTAATCTATTTTGGCATTGAGTATTTCGATAGGGATTTTGTTGGAAGTGGAAGAGTTCCAACTATACTTTCTAATATGTTTTTTATAATTAGCACGGTGTTTATTGGTTTATTGGCTCAAGTGGCAAGGGATGGTTATTTAAAACAAAACTTCTTACTTCAACAATCACTCCAAGCTGCTCTAAAAGAAAAAACAATAGAATCAAATGACTACGAATACCAAGCTAATCATGATGCTTTAACATTATTACCTAATCGTCGTTATATGACGAAATTACTTGAAGAGTCTCTTCAAGTGGCTAAAGAAAAAGATAAAATTCTTGCTATTCTTTTCTTTGATTTAAACGGGTTTAAACAGCTTAATGACGTATACGGTCATGCGGTTGGGGATGAGGTTCTTATCATTGTTGCAAAGCGGTTAGAGCTTGCCATTCGTAAAGGAGATTGCATTTCGAGAATAGGAGGTGATGAGTATCTTGTAGGGCTTTTAATTGATAGAGACAACGCTTCTGATGTTAATACAATGGCTGCAAAATTTGCTGCCATTATTTCAGAGCCAATGAATATTGATGGGAATATGTTTAAAGTAGGCGCAAGTGTTGGTATTGCTGCGTATCCTTTGCATGGCAATAATGTGGAAGTGCTGATTGATATAGCAGATAAAAAAATGTACAAAATTAAGCAAGGCCTACAAAAGCTGGCAAAGCAGCGTAAGAAAAAAGATGGCTCAGAGGAGGCAGTGGTGATATTTCCAGGGAACTCAAAAAGTAACAGTAATACGTTGTAATACTAATTTACCAATACATTTCAATAATTAAGTTATAGAGCAAACCCCACCTTCATAAATAGACATTACTGATTTTAATTCGTCATGAATATACTGGCGTTCATTTTGCTCCAGTTTATCTAGCGGTGCAGGTTTCTTGCCTGCATCAAGTTGGCTAATAAACTGGTTTACTTCAAGGCAACCGCGTTGAGCAATTTCTTCTAGAACTTCGTCGAGGTGGCTCATGTTTACTACTTCCTTGTTTGTTTTACTGTCTTCTAATTTGTTCTCGCTTGTAGAGCTAGCACCAAACCAAAAGTCTAATCCACGACTTAAAAACTCATCATAAACTAAGTAGTGTGTACCATCACATGAAAAATTCAAACCGATAAAACCATTGACCAGATTTAATGAACCTGAACGAAGATAGACGGTTTCATCTGCGAAGCGTAACGCACTAAACTGTTTAAATACATTGCATATATCTTTTTTAGGGACAATATTGCGATCAAAATAATCACGCCTTGGGTAGGCGAGACAAATCTCGGTATCTGATAATTCATCCATGGTTAATATACGATAGGTGTACGGATCATCTACATGCCACACGGTTACGCGACTACTAGAGTAGTGAATTTGGCAATGATATACGCCATGCTCAAGCATAAGCTCTTCTAAGATGGTCATTACATCTTCGAGCTTGGTATCCATTAGGCTTTCAACACGTTGTTGTAAAAATAAGCCACTGCGAATTGCAGGGTCACCTTTTATTTGGCGCCACTGGCGTGGCTCTTCATACATCTTGTCGTCACGGGGGAGTTCCCGTAAGTCATAATCAACACCTAAAAAGCCAAGACGTTCATTATGCTCTCCACGAATTAATTGTATGCCAGTAAGGGAGGGGCGCTTTTTATTTGAGCTAATGTAAGCACTTGATAACTCAAAGTCGATGCCGTTACGAGGAACAAACATATTCTCCATATACGGTCTTGATGAGCGATCTCGGCCAATATCTTCTCGCTTTGCACCTTTGTGTTGTACGGTGGCGCTTATTTGCTTGCCTGATGTATCAAGCACATAGATATATTTACAATAAGGTAGATCGCTAATTACTTTAATGAGGTGTTGATTTAGTAAATCAGAACTTTGCATAAGAGGCGCTAACTCAACGGCTAAATCGGCTAATGTTCCGCCTAATAAGTGGGTGAGTAATTCGCGTTGGTGTTTTACTGATTGTTTGACTGTTGAATCCATTGTAAGATTTTAGCACGAGTAATTAGCAATCAAGTGATAAGAAAATGAAAATTCGAACTTTATTTATATCTTCCAAATTTACTTTAAAAGCTACTTTAAAAGCTACTTTAAAAGCAACTTTAGTTGTAAGTTTATTATTAGTTGGTTCAAGCCTTGTTATTGCGAATGAAGTTGAGGTCGTGGATGTGAAAGCAACTCAAGCCAACGATAAAACATGGGGTTTTCGAGTCACTTTGAAGCACGATGATGAGGGTTGGGATCATTACGCGAATGAATGGCAGGTAATAGCGCCAGACAATAAAATATTAGCGACACGCACTTTGTATCATCCTCATGTTAAGGAGCAACCTTTTACTCGAGGCACTTCGGGGGTGAAAATACCTGCAACAATTAGAACCATACGCATTATTGCAAAAGATACGGTGCATGGGCTTTCGACAAAGGCTTTAGAGCTTGATCTTGAAACTAAGAAAGTATCACCGGTCACTTTATCTTTGAAAAAGGCAAAGTAATCCAATGACAGAAGAAAAGAAAATCAATAAGCCCCTCTCTAAACGAGAAAAGCAACTAGCAGCCGAGGCGATGGAATATTTTATTCAATACGTTTCTAGCCCTTGGCGAATTGTTTGGGTAAATTTCTTAGCAGGTATATTTCGTGGTTTAGGTGCGTTAATTGGCGCTTCTATCGTACTTGCACTTATTGTTTGGTTACTTACTCAGTTGGTTGATGTGCCGTTGGTTGGTGAATACGCGAAAGATGTAAAAGCCACCATGGCAAGCTATATGAAAGATACCAATTATAATGATGATTTTGATCGCATTGCAGATACGCTTGAGCGAATAGAGAAAGAGCTTGCAGAAGATAATAAATAGATGTCACTCCCCCTGTTTTTATGCACCCTATCGGGTTGTCGTCACGATGTTCCAACATGGTCTCGCCATACTCGGCTCGATGATATGTATAAATAATGAAAAGTGCTTTAGCGGAATAGTTAGATTTTAAGTCATGAAATCTAACAGATTAGCGTTATTCTTACTGTTTTTATTGATGATATTGGCTTTGGCATCCACGTATTTCCTCGTAAAGGAAAATGCCAAAGGTAAGTTACAGCAAAATATATCAATTCAGCTTCAGCAGCTAGTCAATGAGCTTGAAATTATTCTTGAGCGCCATGCATATCTGCCTGCTTTGGTTGCAGATGATCAAGCTGTTATTGATTTTATGAGCTTGCAAGAAGCCCCGAGTAGCACAGAGGATGATGAAAGTGACGAAGCTCAGCTTTCGCGGATAAATGCTTATTTAGAATTGGTTAGCAATACATCAGGTGCATCGTCGGCATTTTTGATGCGGCTTGATGGTACAACAGTGGCTTCTAGTAATTGGTTTTCACCACATTCATTTATAGGAAAGAATTTTGCTTTTCGTCCTTATTTTCAAACAGCTAAACAAAATATTTTAGGGCGTTATTATGGTATAGGTGCTGTGTCAGGCGAACGAGGTTACTTCTTTGCTCGCGCTATTCATAGCCATGAAAAAATGATTGGCGTAGTGGTGGTTAAGATTGCTATGGACGATGTGGAGTTCACGTGGGGCGTAGGCTCGATGGAATTCATGGTGACTGATAAGCAGGGTGTTATCTTTTTATCAAGCCAAGATCGCTGGAAATTACGATCTCTTTTGCCTTTATCTCGTGAAAAAAATCAGCATATTTCAGCAAGCCGTCGTTATGCTCAAAGACACATCCAAGCACTTGATAAAACGATGCTGAAGCTAGACCAACAGGACTTCCAGTCAATACGTCTTGAAAATAAAAACTATGAGATGCTAACAAAAAATATGATTTTGGCAGATTGGGATGTGCGTGTTTTTGCCAGTCATTCTAATATGAAGCAGGCAATATCGACGGTAATGTTGGTTGGCTCTTTATTGATTTTATTATTGATGGCTTTGGCGGCTGTCTTGTGGCGAGGGCAACAACAGCGCAAAAAATATCAACTACAAATTACAGAGCAACTAGAAGAGAAGGTGGCCAAACGTACAAAAGCACTCAAACAATCGCAAGAAGATTTAATTCAAGCAGCAAAAATGGCGGCGTTAGGTCAGCTATCAGCAGGTATTACGCATGAGATTAATAATCCACTTACGGCAATTCGTGCTTATGCTGATAATGCGCAACAGTTTTTGCAAAAAGATAGATTGGATATGGTTGAGTCTAATCTAAAAGAAATTACCAGCTTAACCGAGAGCATGGCGGCAATCACTAAACAGTTAAAATCATTCTCACGAAAAAGCAAAGGGCAGTTTACTCCTGTGTTATTGGGGCAAGCGATTAATAATGCATTGGCGATAGTGAACCCTAAATTATTGAGTAGTGCGGTGGTTTGTCATTGGAGTGTTCAAGATCATGGGGCTAATAAAAGCGTGTTAGCCGATGAGGTTTGGCTTGGGCAGATTTTAGTTAATCTACTCACCAATGCTATTTCAGCAACGCAAAACAATGCATCAAAAGATAAGGCGCAAGAGATATGGATTAGTATTAAGGCAAAAGCAGATGACTCTCAATTGTCCGATGGCTCTCAATTGTGTATACAAGTAAAAGATAACGGTATAGGCATTGATGATTCAACGTTACCTCATATATTTGAGCCATTTTTCACTACTAAACCCTCATCAAAAGGCTTAGGCTTAGGTCTTTCGATTTCCTTTAATTTGGCAAAAGATATGAATGGTTCGCTAATAGCCCAAAATAACTCTGCTATAAATAATAACAATGAAGCAGGAGCAAGCTTTATGCTTTGCTTGCCAGAGGTACATTAAAACGCATGGATAAACCTACAATCTTATTGGTTGATGATGAGGCCTCGGTAAGAGAATCAACCGAGCAATCATTGCAACTAGCCGATTTAAACGTAAAAACATTTTCATCTGCAAAAGCTGTTTTACCTTCTTTAAATAAAAGTTTTAATGGCGTGTTATTAACGGATATTCGTATGCCAGAGATGGATGGTTTGGAGTTAATGCGAGCATCATTAAAAACCGATGCAAAACTTCCCGTGCTATTAATCAGTGGTCATGCAGATGTAGAAACAGCAGTTAGCGCGATACGTGAAGGTGCTTATGATGTTATCGAAAAACCATTTTCAACGCGTTTATTAATAGATAAGCTTAAACGCGCTATGGATCAGCGACAGCTTACCTTGGAGAACCGAGCGCTAAAAGAAGAGCTTGCAGATCAAACACGCCTTGGCCCTCGTATTATTGGTAATGCGCCTGCGGTTAAAAAGCTGCGCAATATGATTCGTCATATTGCTAATGCAGATGCAGATGTCTTGATAATGGGTGAAACAGGCACGGGCAAAGAGCTCGTAGCAAGATCATTGCATGAGCAAAGCCTGCGACGTGACCATAATTTTGTAGCAATTAACTGTGGTGCAATTCAAGAGCAGTTATTAAATAGCGAGCTATTTGGACACGAAGCGGGTGCATTCACTGATGCTAAAAATAAACGTATTGGAAAATTTGAGCATGCAAATAGCGGCACTCTCTTTTTAGATGAAATAGAAAGCATGGCAATGACCACGCAAATCCCGTTATTGCGGGTGTTGCAAGAGCGCAGTATCGAGCGGCTTGGTTCAAATCACTCGCTTCCTTTGGATATTCGCGTATTGGCGGCAACTAAAATTGATCTTAAAGAAGCCGCCGCAAGAAAAGATTTTAGGGAAGATTTATATTATCGGTTGAATGTTGTTACCTTAGAGCTGCCGCCACTACGAGA
Organism: Thiotrichaceae bacterium; assembly: GCA_026988095.1. GTDB lineage: Bacteria > Pseudomonadota > Gammaproteobacteria > Thiotrichales > Thiotrichaceae > Cocleimonas. Next base: position 29,058 of record JALSLX010000113.1, on the reverse strand, counting down.
ACGCCGTGAAGATATTCCCTTGTTATTTCAGCATTTTGTTTTGGTCGCGGCAGCGCGTTGTGAGGCGGAGATGCCAGCATTAGATTCTAAAGCACTACAGGTTTTGCTAGAGCATGATTGGCCTGGAAATATCCGTGAGCTAAGAAACATGGCAGAGCGTTATGTGTTGCTGGGAGAGAGTTTTCAGTTTGATTTATCAGCTTTGATGCAGGCGCAAAATAGTTCTGATGGTTTAACGTTGCCTGAGCAAGTTTCATGCTTTGAAAAGACGTTAATTGAACAGGCTTTAGTGCAATACAAAGGAAACTTACAAAATGTGCTTGAATCGTTAGGCCTACCACGTAAAACCTTGTCAGATAAGATGAAAAAATATCAGTTAGAGCGAAAACGATACGTGAAATAGCGTTTTGTTGCTAAATTAGGCCGATTTTGTATACCCATCCCCCCCCTTTTTCGTTGATTTGTATTTAAAACCACGTATAAATCAACGAAAAAAAGGGGGGGTGGGCAATGCTGTTGAATTAAGCCCTAAGCGATTGATTGATAGTAAAAATAATACTCGTCATACTGGTGAATACCAGTATCCATTTACGATCAGGCGATGTTTCGACCGTGGATTGCGCTCTTCACCGCAATGACGAGCTAACACTAGACTGTGTTGAACCCGCAAAAACAATGACTTGTAGCTTAATTCAACGGCATTGGGGGGTGGGTATAAAAATAGCTATTTAATAAGCTGTATTGATAATTTATCTAACAAGATAAGTATCTTTATCTGCCCAGTGAAGTTTGCTATCTCCCCAATCACTTTCAAACAGTATTTGTTTACCGTCTGGGCTAATATTTCCCATTGATTGTGCCGTTGCGGAGGTATGTGTTTGAGCAAAGCGATTAACAATGTGGTTATTAGGGCCTGAATAATCTAACTTAATCGCGATAATTTCTTTGTAGCCAGGTTCTGTTGTGCTGGCGTAGCACCAACCTTGGCGTTTATAGTTTCGACAGGATATATGACCCCCATTGTATTTGTCGGGGAGTAGGCGAGTTCGTAAGCCGTCATTGAGTCGATATATCCAGATGCCATTATCTTTTCCATATTCATATTGAACATAAGCTTCATTACCATCTTGATCGACACCCAAGTCACCATGACCGCCACTGCTTGCAAGTGCTCGTACAAAATTCAAATCCATATCGTATTGGTCTATTTTACCACCGGTACTCATTAGGATGTGTTTGCCAAGTGGTGAGACAGACATCCAATCAAATACTTGCCCATTATCTGGCCAAGCTACATTGGGGAATTCTAGTGATTTTCTTACAGTGTTGTTTTGAATGTCATAGACAAGCGCTGTGAGGTATTTTTGACCTTTTTTTCGTGCAGCGAAGACGACATACTTATCATTGTAATCAATATTACCTTCGTACTTGCCAAGGGTGAAGCGATCATAAGTGAACTTTGTTGAAGCAAATGATTTTACTAAATCCCATTTAATGCTAGTTTTTGCGGTATTGATAGTGCCTTTCCAAAAGCTACCATTATTGTTGCCTGTTCCGTTATAAACGCCATAGAAAACATTAGGGTCTACACTTGACCATTTCATTTCATTGAGTGCGCCATTTATAGAATATAAATCATGGAGGCTATCTGTACCGCTAGTGATTGCTAACTCTTTGAGTGTTTTGGCATCGTATAGCCTGTATCTCATTCTTATCATGGTCATATCGCTATTCCATGCTTGGGTTTTAGGGTAGGGTTGCGAATTTCCTCTGCTAACTCTATTGCCGTCTTTGTCTACTAGAGGCGTATCGGCTTGATTTATTCTGTCTGTAAATCTTGTTATGGTCTTGCCGAATTCTTGATCGACGAAAGATTCTCCAAGTGCGGGTTTTGCTTTTACGGTGTTAGTTGCAATGCTGTCAAAAGTGGATTCAGGTGGTATTGCCCCTGAGAAAATTGCGCAATAATCTATAATCGTTGTCGCACCATGACAAGGGTATTTATAATCACGAATCAGCTTAACTTCCTGTATCCCGTGACCATTTTTGTAGGGGTCGTCATTTCCGACTTCTAAGGCAGTTTGTTGCGCGCCAGCATCGGGTGTCTTTTGGAAAGTAAGTTCCATAAGGCCATCAAGTGGTTTAAGAATTCCCTGCATAGCACTGTATGCACCACTGCCATAAGGGTATCCATGGTCGGCATCTACAAAGATTTGGTAGTCTTTTTGTTTATCTGCGATTGAATCCAAAAGGTAGTACTCAGTTAATGGAATTCTAGCATCAGTGCTATTTTCAATATTATTGCCACCTTTACCATATTGTTGAATAATAATATTTGTGTTACTCGGAAGTGTTTTTAACTCTTTCTCAGTCAAATCAAATGCAAACCAAGGCTCTAAAGCCATAAGGAAACGACCATTTTCGCCCCAGCCTTCATTGTTGGCATCACTTAATTCTTTTAATATTCTAAAAGCATGACCACCGCCTGATGAATGTCCTATAACGCCTATTCTTGATGTATCTAACAAAGGCTTGATTGCTGGGTTGCTTGTCATTTGCCTGATATGTTTTAGTAAATCATCAGCGCTAAAACCATTGGTATCATTTGCAAATATAACGGCATAACCATGACTGGCGATGAAATTAAGCAAGGTTTGATATTTTGTATAATCTATATTTTTGAACCCTGGGGCAAACAAAACAACAGGTACAGGATTTTTGGCGGTAATTCCTACGGGAGTTATGATTGTTGAGTTTCCAAATTCAGACTCTTGAACTGCTGCTGCAATTTTGCTTGAGCCTGCAATACCATAGGTTCTTTTGATAATTACTAAAGGGTTGATCTTGACGGTTCGTGTTATCTGTTGTGCAGCATTTCCCGCATTGTCTTTTACGTTATAGGTGACTGCATAAGTCTTGGGGATTGCAGTATTTACAGGGTTAACGGTCGCTATGCGAAAAGTAATATCACCGTCTTTATTATCATTCGCTGTTGCGCCTGCATCTACATACACATCACCTTCGGTTAGGGTGATTGATGCTTTGCCTAATAGTGTTAATACGGGAGCGATAGTATCTTTTGGTATGGTCGTTGTAGGGGGAGGCGGTGTACCTACAACCCAACCTTCAGGGACATCACAAGGAGTTGGGAAATCTTTTTCTTCGTTCGTTTTAGGATTGTAGGCATGCGTTATGACTTGAACACATGATGTACTTTCAACAATAACTGTTCTTGTTGCACTTGCTTTGTTTTTAGCTTTGTCTTCGGCGGTATAGCTAATTGTGTAGCTTCCTTCCTTTTCAGTATTGACTGATCCTGTGATAATTACAGTTATATTGCCGTCTCTGTCATCCGTTGCGTTTGCACCAGCTTCGGTATAGCTATCACCTTTTTTAAGCGTAATTGAGGCTTTTCCATTTAGAGTTATGACGGGTTTAGTCGTGTCTGGGAGTGTGATATTGAGTGTATCTAAAATGGCTTGTAGTTCTTCTTTGGTATCTACATCCGTATAAACAAGGCCTTTAACGATGTTATTTAACGCTTCTAAGTTATCCTCATTTACGCCTGTTAAGCCTGCCTCTTGATAATCTTTTAGTTTTGGCTTAGTAGCCCCAAATTTTGCAAACGTTGCTATTTTTTCAATGGCTTGATCTTGCTCGGTAAGAGATTTTGTCGAATTTTCTCCACCGCAGGCTGAAAGCATAAAAATTGATATTACGAATATGCTAGCCCACTTTAATTTGGCAGATATGTTCATTGTTTTAAAAACCCCATTATTGTTTTTTAATAATTTAATTAAGCCATTGAATACTAAGGTAGCAGAAAATTTAAGAAGTACAACTATTTCAGACGAAGGAACATAAGAAGGAGCATGAGTAGGCTCGCTCGTATTTAAGGAGTGCTTATCATGCTTATGCATTGGCCGTTTCCCACTCTTTTTCGATGATTTTTATTAAAAGCACGTACAAATCATCGAAAAAGAGTGGGGGTGGGGTATAAAAATAGGTCTAAAAAAGCGGAATTCCCCCTGTTTGCTGAGAAGAGATGGCGAACTTTCGCCACTATTGGTTTAAATTGATCTGAATTTAATACGTTATCAATCAATAAAGCATTAATTTCATCCTATATTCTTCCTTAATATTAATAAGTTAGTTGAATCTTTGTTTTTGGTGAGAATAGTTTGCAATTTATTGGCACACTCCATGCACTGTCTTAGCTGAGTTAATGAATAACTTACCCCGTCTAATTTAAAAATTAGAATTTCTACTCAAAGGAGAATATATTTTATGAAAAAGACACTAATAGGTTTAACGACAGCGGCAATTTTGTCATTCACAATGGTGCTCCAAGCAGCCCCGATAAAACTAAAGTTTTCACACGTTGTGGCAGAAAATACGCCAAAAGGTCAAATGGCTAAAAAGTTTAAGGCTTTGGTTGATGAGCGTTTAGCAGGAAAGGTAGAGGTAGAAATCTATCCAAATGGTCAGTTGTTTGGTGACAACAAGGTACTTGAGGCATTGTTATTAGGTGATGTTCAATTAGCATCTCCTTCACTTTCTAAATTTAAAAAATACACTAAGAAACTACAGGTTTTTGATCTACCGTTCTTGTTTAACGACATGGCAGCAGCTGAGCGTTTTCAATCAAGCGATGCTGGTCAGGCGCTATTAAAGAGTGTTGAGCCAAAGGGTTTGATTGGTTTAGGTTATATGCACAACGGCATGAAGCAGGTTTCTGCTTCTAAACCATTACGTGTTCCTGCTGATGCAAAAGGTTTGAAGTTCCGCATTATGTCATCTGATGTATTGTCAGCTCAGTTTAAAGCGGTAGGTGCAACACCACTTAAAAAGCCTTACTCAGAGGTGTTTACGCTACTACAAACTAAAGCGATTGATGGACAAGAGAATACTTGGTCTAACATCCATTCTAAAAAGTTTTACGAGGTTCAGCCTTACATCACATCATCTGATCATGGTTTGCTAGATTACATGGTCGTTACCTCTGCTGAATTCTGGAATGGCTTAGATGCTGATATTCGTACAGAGCTTAAAAAAGCATTGGATGAAGCAGTAGCATTGGGTAATAAAGTTGCAGCTGAAAAAGCAATGAGTGACAAGCAAGCGATCATCGACAGCAAGCGTACAAACGTAATTGAGCTGACTAAAGAAGAGCGTCAACAGTGGGCTGATGCAATGAAGCCAGTTTGGAAAGAGTTTGAAGATATCGTTGGTAAAGATTTACTAGCAGCAGCAATTGCCGCTAACAAAGAGTAATAGTGATTTTTTAGAAGTCACCCTAAACGCACTTCCTTTGAGGTGCGTTTTTTATTTTGATAATTTACAAAAAATAAACAACAACCTGCGCAGAGGTTTTTTAAATGGGCAATATCATCAATAAATTCGAGGAAAACTTCCTCTCATTATTATTAGTCTGTATGACTTTACTGGTTTTCTCCGAAGTGGTTTTACGCTTTGGTTTCAACACGGGCATCGACTGGTCACAAGAAGTAACGCTTTATATGATGGCGTGGTTTGTACTTTTTGGTGCATCCTACGGTGTAAAAGTTGGCGCGCATATTGGCGTGGATAGTTTTGTAAAACTATTCCCAAAGAAAATACGCCGAGTTTTGGGTGTTATATCCGTTGCTATCTGCATAGGCTACTGTGTGATATTTATGATTGGAGCGTGGAATTACCTCGCCAAACTCAAACAAATTAATATCGAAATGGAGGACTTGGAGATTCAACGATGGATGTCTGAAAGCATTATATTCCTCGGTTTTTTATTTTTAATATTTCGATTTGTACAACTCTTGATTCAAATATTAAAAGGAGAGGCAGAAGGCTTCTCTCATATTGATGAAGCAAAAGAAAGCATCGAATTAGCGGAACAAATTAAAAAAGAAGTAGCCACTATTGGAGGGTCTAAGTAATGGAATCTTACGTTATCCCCACGCTGTTCTTTTTACTCTTTTTCTCTATGATGATCGGTGTGCCCGTTGCGGTATCGCTAGGCTTTTCGAGCGTTGTCACTATTATATTATTCGCGGATGATTCATTAGCGTCGATTGCACTAAAACTCTTTGAAGCATTGTCAGAGCATTATACTTTTTTAGCCATTCCCTTCTTTATATTATCATCTGCATTCCTATCCAATGGTGGTGTAGCACGGCGGATTATAGATTTTGCCATTGATATTGTCGGCCATATTCGTGGTGGTTTAGCAATGGCAGGCGTACTTGCCTGTATGTTATTTGCGGCGGTGTCTGGCTCATCTCCAGCAACAGTGGCGGCTATCGGCGCGATTGTTATTGTTGGTATGACACGTGTGGGCTATCCAGAAAAGTTTGCCGCAGGTGTTATCAGCACGGCAGGTACTTTGGGAATATTAATTCCACCTTCAATCGTAATGCTAATTTATGCGGCGGCAACAGAAGTTTCAGCAGCGCGCATGTTTATGGCGGGAATGGCACCAGGTCTATTGATGGGTGTATTTTTAATGATTGTAATTTATATCTACGCACGCATTAAAGGTTTGCCATCATCGCCATTCCCAGGTTTTAAGAAAATAGCAAAGTCAGGTTTTGTTGCCCTTGGCGGGTTAATGCTAATTTTTATTGTTCTTGGTGCAATCTACGGTGGTATTGCTAGCCCGACAGAAGCGGCAGCCGTGGCTTGTGTATACGCCTTTTTCATCGCCGTATTTGGTTATCGTGATATTGGTCCATTAAAGGACCAGCCATGGAGAAAAGAAGGTGAAAGTACAGGCAATGCTATCACGCGTAACACGATTCACATGACAATGGCATTACCAAAAAGCTTTTTTGATAAAGATGTAAAAAAAGTTATTTTAGATGCCTCAAAAGTATCTATCATGCTGTTGTTTGTTATTGGTAACGCAATTTTATTTGCACATGTTTTAACCACCGAACGTATTCCGCATGAAATTGCATCAGTCATTATTGAATGGGGTTTGCCTGCATGGGGCTTCTTATTGGTAGTTAATGTACTACTACTGATAGCTGGAAACTTTATGGAGCCATCTGCTATTTTGCTCATTATGGCACCCATTCTATTCCCTATTGCTATGCAGTTGGGTATTGATCCGATTCATCTTGGCATAATCATGGTCGTGAATATGGAAATAGGCATGATAACGCCACCCGTGGGGCTAAATCTATTTGTTATCTCAGGTATAACCAATAAGAGTATGGGCTGGGCGATTAGTGCATCCTTACCTTGGTTTTTCTTCCTATTGGCTTTCCTGATGCTGATTACATTTGTGCCGCAAATATCGTTGTTTGTTCCAGAGATGTTTGATGCCTTCCATGGTTATAAATAACCTTCTTGCTAAAAAGGTATCTAGCTTGAGCGGATTAAGCTCAGGCTAAACTAAAACCTGAATCCGTGACTTCACTACGGCACAGTACGCAAGCTATTGATTCATCACGAGTTTAAAAAATACCCGCTTAACCTATGGGTGAAGCTAAGATTTTTTAAAATCTCGTGCTAAACCAATATCTTACGCCCTGTTATCCATATTGAAGTCACGGATTCAGGTAAAAGCGTAAAAAGGTACTTCTTTATAGCCCATCCCCCCCCTTTTTTTCGGTGATTTGTATTGTCTCCTCTTGTGAGTTTATTCTCCCACATGATACAAATCATCGAAAAAAGGGGGGGGTGGGCTATTTCTATTAGCCCCATTGCTTGTTTTTGTGTAGTCTATGCAAAAAATTACGGTGCTTATCAAAATGTCTCAACGATATAATAGAATTTTGCTTAAACTCAGTGGCGAAGCCTTAATGGGTAAACAAAAATTTGGTATTGACTCTGAAGTGCTGGCTAAAACAGCCTCAGAAGTGGTTAACCAGTTAAAGTCAGGTACACAAATCGCATTGGTCATCGGTGGAGGAAATATCTTTCGTGGTGCAGGGCTTGCTCAAGGTGGAATTGATCGCGTAAGTGCTGATCAAATGGGAATGCTAGCGACGGTTATGAATGCACTTGCTATGCAGGATGCCATTAAAAAGCTGGGTGTTAACTGCCGTGTTATGTCGGGGCTTAAAATAGATCAACTGGGTGAAGAGTATTCTGCGTTTAAAGCTAGGGAGTATTTGGAGCTGGGTGATGTGGTTATTTTTGCAGCAGGTACAGGGAATCCTTATTTCACGACCGATACAGCGGCAAGTTTACGTGCTATTGAAATTCAAGCCGACTTATTATTAAAAGCCACAAAAGTAGATGGTATCTACGATTCTGATCCAATGAAAAACCCAGATGCTGTCCGCTATGAAAGTCTAAGTTTTAACGAAGCAGTCTCAAAAGAACTAGGTGTTATGGATCTAACGGCAATGGTATTATGTCGTGAAAATGATATGCCATTGTGCGTATTTGATATGTTTGAAGCAGGGGCGCTAGAAAAAATCATCAATGGCGATAAGACAACAGGAACACTAGTTTCTGTTTAGTTTTTTGTAAACTGCAAAGTATTGTGAAACCTTTTGCACCTGAAAGCCACAAATTAGTATTATATTGATACTCTCGTTTAGATAGACGATACCAGCGAAGTCTAAGGAATAACACAAAGGCGATAAAAAATGATTAATGAAATTATAAAAGATGCTCAAACTCGTATGGGTAAAAGTATCGAGTCATTGAAGGCAGAATTAGCAAAAGTACGCACAGGTCGTGCTCATCCTAGCTTGTTAGAGCATATAAGTGTGGATTACTACGGAGCACAAACACCCTTAAGCCAAGTTGCTAGTATAGGTGTGGAGGATGCTCGAACGCTTACAGTAACACCTTGGGAGGCACCGCTAGTACAAGCTATAGAGAAAGCTATAATGAATTCTGATTTGGGGTTAAATCCAAATTCGGCGGGTACTGTTATCCGTATACCTATGCCTCAGTTAACAGAAGAGCGTCGTCGTGATTTGGTTAAAGTAGTTAAACACGAAGGCGAGAATTGTAAAATTGCAATTCGTAATATTCGTCGTGATGCAAACTCTGATTTTAAGTCATTAGAAAAAGAAAAAGAAATTTCAGAAGATGAAGAGCGCAATGCTCAAGATGAAATCCAAAAATTTACCGATACCCACGTAAAGCAAGTTGATGAACTTATCGTTATTAAAGAAGCGGACTTGATGAAGGTTTAGTGCGTTAAGTTAACGCCTATTTACCTACCCACATGGATAAAATTGAAAATATTCCACGCCATATAGCCATCGTCATGGATGGTAATGGGCGTTGGGCAAGAGCTAAACGTCGTCCGCGCTTCATGGGGCATAAAAAAGGTGTTGATGCGGTTCGTGAAATTGTAAGAGAGTGCGGTGCATTAAAAATTGAATGTTTAACACTTTTTGCATTTAGTAGTGAGAATTGGAAACGACCTGAAGAGGAAATAAAAAACTTAATGGGGTTGTTTATGTTGGCGCTTGATCGCGAAGCAAAATCAATGGCCCGTAATAATGTTCAATTACAAATAATCGGCGATTTAAGTTTTTTCTCTGAAAAACTCCAAAAGAAAATTAAGCAAGTTGAAGAACTCACTGCACACTGTAATGGTTTGCGTTTAATTGTTGCCGCTAATTATGGTGGACGCTGGGATATAACCGAAACCACTAAAGCACTGGCAAAAAAAGTGGCATCGGGTGAAATGGATGCTGATTTAATTAGCGAAGAAGATATTTCTGCTCAATTAACTACGGCTGGCTTGCCTGATCCTGATTTATTCATTAGAACAGGTGGCGAGGTACGAATTAGTAATTTTTTGATTTGGCAAATGGCATACGCTGAATTGTATTTTACCGACGTTCTCTGGCCAGATTTTGATAAAGATGAATTGCATAAAGCCATTAGAAATTACTCTTCACGGCAGAGGCGATTTGGCAAGACAAGTGAGCAGGTTATAGCGGATAAGGCTATGACCTCTAATTAAGGTGATGTGAATGGATTCAGTGCTTAAACAGCGTGTTGTTACAGGTGCGGTGCTTATAGTTGCCGTGTTTTTAGGCGTTTTATTTTTACCCAGTAATTACTTTGCTATTGCCTCTTTAATCGTTTTGGTCAGTATGGGTGGTTGGGAATGGGCACGGTTAGTTGCCCTAGATAGTGCAACTCAAAGTTTATTTGTTGTCGGCTTACTGATAGTAGCGCTCAGTGCTTATTTTATCGATAACTTGCGCTGGGTCTTTATTGTCGCAGGTGTTCTTTGGTGGGTGGCGGCTTTGGTATTGCTGGCAATATACGAGCAGGGCACATATCTTTATAAAAATTACCCATGGCTTTTGCGGCTAGCTGGATTTTTAGTGTTAGTTCCTGCTTGGATCGCATTAATCACGCTACATCAACATTATCCTCTTCTTGTTTTATACCTCATATTTCTTGTGGCTATCACCGATAGTGGTGCCTATTTTATGGGTAAGGCATTTGGTAGGAATAAATTAGCGCCCGAATTAAGCCCAGGAAAAACAAGAGAGGGTATGTTTGGTGGTGTGGCTGGTGCACTAATTTGGTCAATATTAGGAGCTTGGTTTTTTGATTTGGCTGCAACGGATTGGCTGTACTTTATCTTGTTGTCTTTGGTTGTTGCGTTTATTTCGGTTTCAGGTGATCTTTTTGAGAGTTTAATAAAACGTGAAGCAGGACAGAAAGATTCTGGTAATATTTTGCCAGGTCATGGTGGAATTTTAGATCGTGTGGATGGATTAATTGCAACCTTGCCAATATTTACATTAGGGATATTTTGGGGTGCGGTACAACTATGAGTAAAGCACCTTCCAAAGGCATTTGTATTTTGGGTGCAACGGGTACGATAGGGGTAAATACCTTGGATGTTATTGCTAGGCATCCAAATAAGTACCATGTGGCGGCACTCTCAGCAAATAATAATGTAGAAAAATTAGAGCAGCAATGTCTGAAGTTTAGTCCACAATATGCAGTCATGGTTAATGATAGTGCTGCTGAGAAATTAGAAAGAAACCTAAGAAATGCAGGCAATGGAACAACCGTTCTATCAGGAAAGAAGGCTTTAGAGGAAATCTCGATACTTCCCGAGGTTGATTATGTAATGGCTGCAATAGTGGGCGCTGCAGGCTTATTGCCAAACTTGGCGGCGGCAAAGGCTGGTAAGCGCGTGATGCTTGCCAACAAAGAATCTTTGGTTATGTCGGGCAAGCTTTTTATGGATGCTATTCGAGATAATCGTGATAAAGGCGCTGAATTATTACCGATAGATAGCGAACATAACGCTATTTTTCAATCCATGCCTGCTTTGGTTGATGGGGAACAACAAAAAGCTGGCGTTACGAAAATATTGCTGACGGCATCTGGAGGGCCATTTCGTACCCGAGATATTAATACGTTGTGTGATGTTACGCCTGAGCAAGCAGTGGCTCATCCAAACTGGGTGATGGGGCAAAAAATATCAGTCGATTCAGCAACTATGATGAATAAAGGATTGGAAGTGATAGAGGCTTGTTGGCTATTCGATGTGCCAGAAGATCAAATTCAGGTGGTGATTCATCCGCAAAGTATGATTCACTCAATGGTTTCGTACACTGATGGTTCGGTATTAGCGCAGTTGGGAAACCCTGATATGCGTACACCGATTGCTTACTCTTTGGCATACCCTGATAGGGTCGATTCGGGTGTTGAGCAATTAAATATCTTTGATGTTGCGCGCTTGGATTTTGAAAGGCCTGATTTTGAAAGATACCGTTGTCTACAGCTGGCTTATGATGCACATCGTATTGGAGGCAATGCGACAATTGCATTAAATGCGGCAAATGAAATAGCGGTTGATGCATTCTTAAAAAAGCAGATAAGCTTTACAAGTATACCACTTGTCATAGAAAAGGCATTGGAGCAAGCCCCGTCGGGGACACCAGATCAAATAGATGATATACTTGCTCAAGATTTAGCCAGTCGTCATGTTAGTAATGACTATTTGGCTGCATTGTAGCTAGCTACTGGTGACATAGACAATGTTGCTATCTACACGCAAACAATAAATAATAATAAGAAATAACTTTCTAAAGAGCTTATCAAAAAAATATGACAATACTTATCGCAATCGCAGCTTTCCTTGTAGCTATCGCAATCCTTGTGGGTGTCCATGAATTTGGTCACTTTTGGGTGGCACGTAAGCTAGGCATTAAAATTATTCGTTTCGCCATTGGTTTTGGTAAACCATTGTGGACGTACAAATCCAAAGATAAAGATGGCACAGAGTTTGTGTTAGCAGCTATCCCAATGGGTGGTTATGTGAAAATGCTGGATGAACGTGAGGGTGATGTTGATCCCGCCGAAAAGCATCGTGCTTTTAATACACAGCCAGTATGGAAGCGATTTTTAGTCGTGCTTGCTGGGCCATTGTTTAACTTTATTTTTGCTATTGCTGCGTTTGCTGTTATTCAAATGATGGGAGTTGATTCGGTTAGGCCTTACGTTGGCAATATTTCTCCTAATACACCCGCCGCACTTTCTGGTTTCGAAGATAAAGATAAGATTGTGGGTATCAATGATATTGATATCCAATCAATGCGTCAGGTACGTTTGACGTTATTAAATGAGTACCTAATTAATCCTGATTTAACCATTCATGTTGAGACAAAGTCAGGTAGTAACGTAAGTCGACGTTTAGATTTAACAGATACGCGATTACTTTCTGATGAGAAAGATTATTTTACAAAAACAGGTATGAGTTTTTGGCAACCGCCTCATTCAATTAGTGTTGCGCAAGTGATGCCAGATACAGCAGCATTAGAAGCAGGTGTAAAAGTAAAAGATAAACTCGTAAGTGTAGATGGTAAAGAAGTAACCTCTGGGAAATTCTTTGCTGATTACATTAACAATCATGCAGGCGAGTCTGTGCAGTTGGGTGTAGAAAGGGATGGAAGTAAAAAAATATTAGAGATAACGCCAAGACTTACTGAAATTGAAGGTAAGAAACGAGGTTTAATAGGTGTTGCATTAAAGGCAGATTATTCTGAAGCAGATGTAAAGGACTTGTTCTTTGTTCGTCAAGCATCTTTTGTTGAGTCACTTAAGTTTGGTTTTACAGAAACTTATGGTCTTTCTATTATGACATTGAAAGTTATGGGGAGATTGATTACAGGTGAAGCATCACTTAAAAATATCTCTGGTCCGATAACTATAGCCAATTATGCGGGAAAGAGTGCATCGGTCGGTTTTTCTGCCTTCCTCACGCTAATGGCTATTGTAAGTTTAAGCCTTGGAGTGCTTAATTTATTGCCAATACCTATGTTGGATGGAGGGCATTTATTGTACTACATCGTCGAGTTGGTCAAGGGAAGTCCAGTTTCAGAAAAGGTAGAAGCGATTGGAATGCGCATAGGGATGAGTTTAGTCGGTGTTCTGATGGTTGTGGCTATATATAATGATATTGGTCGATTGATAAACTGATTCTGGTTTATTGCTTTACCAGAAAATAAAGATTAAGAAAGTTAGGGTAATAATATGAAAAATCAAGTAATGAAAGCTTCTCTTGCCAGTTGTTTACTAGCACTAAGCCAAGGTGTATGGGCTGATAGTTTTGTCCTTAAAGATGTTCAAGTCAGTGGCTTAGAACGTGTTGCAGCAGGTACTGTCCTAAGTAATGTGCCTGTCCGTGTCGGTCAAACATTTGATGATAAAATGACTGCAAATATTGTTCGCTCTCTATTTAAGACTGGTTTGTTCGATGATGTGAAAATCAGCCGTCGTGGTGATGTCTTATTGGTAAAAGTTCATGAGAGAGCCGTTGTTGGTGATATTAAAGTTACGGGCAATCATATAATCGAAACAAAACCATTGCTTGCAGCGCTAAAACAAGCTGGTGTTGCTAAGGGGCGTCCTTTAGATAAGTCAGCTCTAAATAAAATCCAGAGAGAGATTAAGCAACAGTATTTATCTCGTGGTAATTATGCTGCTAATGTTGATACAAAAATACAGAAGCTGCCTCGCAATCGCGTTAGTGTAAAGATCAATATTCAAGAAGGTAGAGTTGCGCGTATCAAGCGTTTCAAGATTAGTGGCAATAAGGCTTATTCAGAAGCTAGGCTCAATAAATTGATGGAGTCTGGCACTAAAGGCAAATTGTCTTTCTTCAGTAGTCGCGATAAATATTCTAAAGAAAAATTAGTAGGGGATATAGATAAACTAACGTCATTCTATCGTGATAGAGGCTATTTGAACTTTCAAGTTCTATCTAGTCAAGTTGCACTATCAAAAGATAAAAAATCTGTTTATGTGAATCTTAATATTCGAGAAGGCGATCAGTATCGTATTGGTAAGGTTAAAGTTATTGGCAATACAGGTATTAATAAAAACGAGTTGAAAAATATTGTTCGTTTGAAGGAAGGGCAAGTTTTCTCTCAGACATTGCTAGCTGAAACGCGTAAAAACCTAAAGAACAGAATCGCTAAAGATGGCTTTGCCTATTCTCGTATAGGGATTCTACCTCAGGTTGATAAAGTGAATAAACGGGTTAATCTCGTTTTTCAGGCAGAGAAAGGGCAGCGTACTTATGTAAGGCGTATAAATATTCGTGGTAATTTTAGAACTAAACAAGAAGTTTTCCGTCGTGAAATGCGCCAACTTGAAAGTTCATTTCTTTCAAAGGAGAAAGTTGCTCGCTCAAAAGTTCGTATTCAACGTTTGCCATTTGTTGAGAGTGTAAAGATTTCTACTTCTCCAGTAGCAGGGCGCAGTGATCAAGTGGATTTGAATGTCACAGTGGTAGAGCAATCTTCAAACCGTTTTAATGCGGGGATAGGATACTCTGGAAGTGGTTTGCTTTTTAATGTAGGTCTTTCACAAAATAATTTTATGGGGACAGGAAAAAGTCTTACGATTAATGCTGCAAATAGTGATGCAACGAAGAGTCTACGTGTGAGTTATAATAACCCTTACCATACAGTTGATGGCGTAGGTCGTGGATTCAATGTTTATTATAATCAAACAGATGCTAGTGAAGATGATATATCTGACTATACTAGCAATGCTTATGGCGCAGATGTTAATTACACAATTCCTATAACAGAAGATAATTCATTGCGCTTTAGTTTAGGAGGGGAGCATCGTGAAATTACGACATATGCTTCGACTCCTCAGCACATTACGGACTTCACCACTGCTAATGGTGAGACATATAATAATATTCTAGGAAAGGCGAGTTATGTGCATGATACTCGTGATCGTTTTCTCTTTCCAAAATCTGGTCAACGACAAAGTTTAACTTTAGACGTTAGCTTGCCAGGTAGTGATTTAGAATTCTATAAATTGAAGTATAAAGCTGCTGTTTATAAAGGAGTGACTGAGAAAATCACCTTTGCTTTAAAAGGTGGTGTTTCTTATGGTGCAGGCTACGGCAAGACAACAGACCTTCCATTCTACGAGCGCTTTTATGCAGGCGGTATAAGTACAGTACGTGGGTTTGATAATAATAGTTTAGGGCCTATTGCTAAAGATTCTAGTGGAAACCCAACAACTGACCCTGCAGGTGGTAATCTTGCGGTGAATGCTCGAGCAGAATTACTCTTCCCTATGCCTTTTGCTGAAGATGTAAAAGGTCTTCGTATGAGTACTTTTGTTGATGCGGGAAATGTGTTTGAAGATAAGTTTGATTCTGCTGAACTCCGTTATTCTGCAGGAGTTTCTGTAACGTGGATGTCTCCACTAGGTCCATTTACATTGAGTTACGCTAAACCATTGAATGCAAAAGATGGCGATGATATTCAAAACTTACAGTTTTCTATTGGGGCAAGTTTCTAAATTTATTTGAAGAGTCTCAATAGTGTTTATTGCTAACACCTAGTACAATTAGCAATATGAATAGAGTAAATAAAATCAGATGCAACAAAAAAGCCAATGAACATTTATTGTTTATTGGCTTTTTTGTTTTAGCGCGCTTACTTATTATTGGTTTGTTGTCTGTAAATATTGCTTATGCTAAAGAGGCTGTTTCTGTCGGCGTGGTGAATGTTACTTTTTTAATGGAAAATGCACCACAAGCAGAAGTCGCGAGTAGTCAATTGAAAGCAAAATTTTTGCCTCAAGAGCAAAAACTATCTCAAAAACTAGATGAAATTAACAGCTTAGAAGCTGAGTTAAAGAAATTGAGCAATAGCCAAGCTGATGTTGACCTTGTTCGTCAAAAAGAAAGGGAGCTTCGATCTCGTAAACGTAGCCGTAGTCGCTCCTTACAAGATTTTAGAGAAGAACTACGCTTCTCAAGAGATGCTGCATTGGATGTCGTTCAAAAAGAAGTTTTTGGTGCGATTGATGAAGTGAGAAAAGTAGAAGAAATAGATATTATTTTACAGGATTATATTTCAGCAAGCTCTCGAGTAGATATTACTCCTTTAGTCTTAGAGTTCCTTAAAAAGAAACTGGAGGCTGATGCTAATAATGTGGGCGATAAAAAATGACATTTACGCTTGAAGAACTGGCGAATCTAACGGCATCTAGCATTCAAGGCGATAAGGATTGCTTATTAAAAGGAGTAGCGTCGTTGAGTAATGCAGGCTCAGGAGATGTTAGTTTTGTTGGTAATACCAAGTATAAAAAGCAACTTGATTCTTGTGAAGCATCTGCGGTAATTTTATCCGCATCACTGGCGAAAAGTTATGCGGGTAATGCGTTAGTAAATGATGATCCGTATTTGACCTTTGCAAAAACAGTGAAGATTTTCCACTCAGTAAAAACTGATATAGCTTTGGCCAAAATTCATCCTAGTGCTTCAATTGCTAAAAGTGCCAATATTGAAACAGGTGTGAGTATTTCTGCAAATGTAGTGATTGATGAAAATGTTACCTTGAAAGCAGGGGTGAATATTGGGGCTGGTAGCTATATAGGAGAAAATACACTTATCGAAAGTAATGTCCTGTTGTATCCCAATGTGACAATTTATTCTGATACAAAAATAGGCGAAGGGACAATCATACATTCAGGTGCTGTGATTGGAGCTGACGGCTTTGGTTTTGCACCACAAAAAGATAAAAGTTGGTATAAGATTTTACAGGTAGGCAATGTTGTTATTGGTTCGGATGTTGAAATAGGTGCAAGCACAACTATTGATCGAGCAGCACTAGGCTCAACCATAATTGAAAATGGTGTCAAAATAGATAATCAAATCCAAATAGGTCATAACACTAAAATAGGTGAGCATACCGCTATCGCCGCAGGCACACTAATTGCTGGAAGTACCAAAATTGGTAAATATTGCCAAATTGCTGGTGCGGTCGCAATAGCAGGACATTTAAATATAGTGGATAATGTGATTATCACCGGTAAAAGTATGGTGATAAAGTCAATTGACAAAGCTGGGGTCTACTCGTCAGGTATTGCGGCTGATGATAATAAGAAATGGCGACGCAATGCAATTCGTTTTAGTCAGCTTGATGAAATGGCAAAAACGATTAAACACTTAGAAACAGAATTAATAAATATTAAAGATAATAAATTATGAGTGAAGTACGAAAAGTGAATGAAACCTTGATGGACGTAACTGAAATAAGACGTTTCTTGGCACATAGATACCCGATGTTATTAGTTGATCGCGTTATTCAATTTGAATCAGGGAAGTCTTTAACGGCTATAAAAAATGTTACGATTAATGAACCCTTTTTCAATGGTCATTTCCCAGGGCAACCTATTATGCCAGGAGTATTGATCATAGAAGCAATGGCACAAGCAACAGGCCTACTTGGTTTTAGAACGATGGGCGAAGAACCTCAAACTGATTTGCTATATATATTGACTGGGGTTGATAAGGTTAAGTTTAAGCAACAGGTAATACCTGGAGATCAGCTAGAGCTTCATGCTGAGTTATTACGCCATAAAGGAAAGCTGTGGATATTTAAAACAGAAGCACGAGTTGACGGTAAACTAGCAGCGTCGGCTGAAATTAAATGTGCGGCAGTTGAAGGGAATTAATCACAAAGTATGAGCAATATACACCCCACAGCTATTATCGATTCAAAAGCAGAGCTAGCCGATGATGTAGAGGTCTCGCCCTACGCTATTATTGGTGCTGGCGTTAAAATAGATAGTGGAACATGGATTGGTCCACATACCGTCATCGAAGGCCCAACAACCATTGGCAAAGAAAATCGTATTTTTCAATTTGCGTCAGTAGGCGCCGAACCACAAGATAAAAAATATAAAAAAGGCGAGCAAACCACTTTAAGTATTGGTGATCGCAATGTGATCCGCGAAAGCGTAACGATCAATCGTGGCACGTCTCAAGATATTGGCAAAACAGTCATAGGCGATGATAATTGGATTATGGCATACGTACACATTGCTCATGATTGCATCATTGGTAATAATACCATTTTTGCTAATAATGCGACCCTCGCAGGGCACGTAACTATTCATGATTATGCTATTTTAGGTGGCTTTACTCTTGTGCATCAATTTTGTCATGTAGGCGAATATGCTTTTACGGGCATGGGCACACAATTGGGGAAAGACTTGCCTCCTTTTGTGATGGCATTTGGCGCACCAGGCATTCCAAGAGGCATTAATAACGAAGGTCTAAAGCGTCATGGTTTTGATGACGAAGTGCGTAAAAACATCAAAAATGCTTATAAAACACTCTACCGTAAAGACTTGCCCTTTCATGAAGCGATCGCGCAACTTCAAACCTCAGCGGATGAATCTACCAAACAGATGGCGGACTTTTGCGAAAGAAGTCAAAGCAGTCGTGGCATCATTCGTTAAACAGCGAAATAAGTCATTATGCGAATAGCAATTGTAGCAGGTGAAGTTTCAGGGGATATTCTCGGTAGTCGCTTAATTACCTCACTGAAAAAACACTATCCCAATGCGACCTTTGAAGGTATTGCGGGGAAAGAAATGCAGCAAGCAGGTTGCGAGTCTTTATATGCTATGGATCGGTTGTCGATTATGGGTTATGTAGAAGTTTTGCCTCGTTTGTTTGAACTTCTAAAAATGCGTAAAAGCTTAATTCAGCGCTGGGTTAAGAATCCGCCCGATATAATGATTGGCATAGATGCGCCCGATTTTAACCTTAAACTTGAGCAAAAACTGTATCAAGCAGGAATCACCACCGTTCATTATGTCAGCCCATCCGTATGGGCATGGAAAGAAGGGCGAGTGAAAAAAATGAAAGGCGCGATGGATTTGATGCTCACGCTATTTCCTTTTGAAGTCGATTTTTATAAAAAGCATAATATCCCCGCAGAGTTTGTAGGGCATCCCCTAGCGGATGAAATCCCTTTGGGTGTCGATAAAGTTGAAGCAAGAAAATCGCTTTCTTTAGAGCTTGAACCTACTATTTTGGCGGTGCTTCCTGGTAGCAGAATGGGGGAAATAAAGCGAATAGCACCTGACTTTTTACTCGCATTAAAAATATTGTACCAAAATCACCCAGAGTGGATTTTTGTCACACCAATGGTAAATGCCAAAGTTGAAGAAGCATTTAATGAAATGCACCAAACGTTAGCACCAGAAGTACCGATAATAATTATTGAAGGGCAATCACGCACCGTTATGTCTGCATCAGATCAAATACTCATGGCATCGGGTACAGCCGTTTTAGAAGGTATGTTGGTCGGTCGCCCAATGGTGGCGGCATACCGTGTTGCGCCTGTGACAGCAGGTATTATTCGTTTATTTAAATTAATTAAATCCAAGTACTTTACCTTGCCTAATAATTTAGCAGATGAATATCTAGTGCCTGAACTAATCCAAGAAGATATTACGAAAGAGAATATTGCGAAAGAAGTAGAAGGGCAGTTTAATCAAAGCGAAGAACAGCGTAATCATATGTTAAACCGATTTAATGAAATTCATATTCAACTAAAGCAGAATGCCAGCGAGCGTGCCGCGAAAGTTATTTTTGATTTAATAGAGTCTAAAAAATGAGCCAACGATTAATCGCAGGTGTCGATGAAGTAGGGCGAGGCCCATTAGTAGGAGCAGTCGTCGCGGCCGCTGTTATTCTTGATCCTGAAAATCGGATTGAAGGTTTAGCAGACTCCAAAAAACTGAGTGAGAAAAAACGTAACTTATTAGATATTGAAATAAGAGCAAAGGCATTGTCGTGGTCACTGGGTAGAGCAGAAGCACACGAAATTGATGAGATAAATATTTTACAAGCGAGTTTATTGGCGATGAAACGGGCAGTAGAAGGTTTATCAATTAAGCCAGATCATTTAAAGATTGATGGAAATAAAGAAATCCACATGGAAATTTCGATGGAAACCATCATAAAAGGCGATTCTAAAGTTGCCTCAATCAGTGCTGCTTCAATTATTGCTAAAGTTGCGCGCGATAAAGAAATGTTAGAGCTGGGTGCAGAATATCCAGAATATGGCTTCGCGGGTAATAAAGGCTATCCCACAAAAGCTCACAAAGAAGCACTAATAAAGTATGGTGCAACACCTCAGCATCGTGTAAGTTTTAAACCTGTTAGAGAAGTTATTGAAAATAGAAAATAAAGGTATTCAAAATGTCAAAACCAAAGCTAATCAGTTTTAAACTCTGCCCTTATGTCCAGCGTAGTGTTATTTTACTAAAAGAAAAAGGCGTAGATTACGATATTGAATACATTGATGTTTATGATCCGCCAGAGTGGTTTTTAGCCTTATCGCCAACGGGTAAAGTGCCCATTCTTCAAGTTGAAGACACGGTTTTGTTTGAATCGGCTGTAATCAGCGAATACCTAGATGAAGTTTATGCGCCCGCGTTGCACCCAGCAGACCCTATTAAAAAAGCACAAAATAGAGCATGGATGGAGTTTACCTCTCCTATGTATATGGACACGTTTAATATCATGATGGCAAAAGACAAAGAATCATCAGATGCAGCCATCAAAGCATTAATTAAAAATCTAGAAGGCTTGGATAAAGCGATGGTAAATACACCTTGGTTTAATGGTGAAGCACTGTCATTAATGGATATATCGGCCGCGCCATTATTTACCCGATTAGCATTTTATAAGAAGCACTGTCATTTAAATGTTTTAGAAAATTTTCCAAAGCTAAAAACGTGGTCAGATGAATTGCTAGCCCGTCAAAGTATTAAGGAATCAAAAGTAGACGGTTTTGACGATATGTTGCTAATGCGTATGGGGAAAATAGGAACTTACATTCATACTGCAAACTCTTAATAGTATGATTTCAAAATTAAGACGTACTTTTACATCGATTCTTCCAGTGGAAAAGGGGCGTACAGGGCATTGTAACGGATGTGGTGCGTGTTGTGAGCTACCAAGGCGTTGTACATTTTTAAAAACAGATTCAAAAGGTAATAATACCTGTTCTATATACAGGTTTAGACCCCCAAATTGTCGTAAATTCCCTAGAAGCCCGGCACAACTTGAAGCTGTAGCAAAAACCTGTAGTTTTTCATTTGAAAATAAGCTCACAGGTGAGAAAATAAGTAATTATTAATGACCACCCCCCCTGTTTTTCGATGATTTGTACGTGAAAATACCCAAAACACGTACAAATCATCGAAAAACAGGGGGGGTGGGATAGTAAATAGCCACTATTTAAACAGTTTTATATCTGTTTGAGACTATTTCAGATCCTATATGAGACTTTTCATCTAAATGAGCTTTGTTCACCTCCGATTACACACAGAATATTCGCTCGTAGACAGCACGATTCGCATCAAACAGCTTATGCCAGCAGTAGAAGAGCTGGGTATGCCTGCTGTCGCGATGACCGACCAAAATAACCTATTTGGTATGGTTAAATTTTACCGTGCGGCGCGAGGACAGGGTTTAAAACCCATTTTTGGCGTAGACGTTTTGCTCGAAGATGAAGATGACGAGTCGTTGCTCTATCACATGATTCTGCTTTGCCAGAATAATAAGGGCTATCACAATGTGACTAAATTAATCTCTCTTGCTTATATGGAAGGGCAGAAATTAGGTATACCACGAGTGACTCGTCAGTGGATTATTGATCATAGCGAAGGTGTGATAGCCTTATCTGGTGGGCGCGATGGTGATGTAGGTTATTCACTGCTTGCAGGTAATGAAGATGAGGCCAAAATTCGATTAGAAGAATGGCAAAAAGTATTCCCCAATCGCTATTATCTGGAGTTGCAACGCACAGGTAGAGAAAACGAAGATGAATATTTGCACGCCGCTGTTAAATTAGCGGGTGAAGCAAATATCCCCGTAGTAGCCACCAATGACCCTCGCTTTTTAAAAACAGAAGATTTTGAAGCGCATGAAGCGCGAGTGGCCATCCATGATGGCTTCACATTGGATGATGCGCGTCGCCCTAAAAATTACAGCGAACAACAATATTTAAGATCAGCCGATGAAATGATCGAGCTGTTTAGCGATATACCTGAAGCCATTGAAAATACTTTAGAAATTGCCAAGCGCTGTACGGTTGAATTAACGCTGGGTAAAAACTATCTGCCCGAATTCCCAATACCAGAAGGGATGACAGAAGCAGAGTTTTTCAGTGAAGAATCTCGCAAAGGCATGGAGCTTCGCTACAAAGAATTATTTGATACGAGCGCTGATGACTTTGCAGAAATTCGCAAACCTTATGATGAGCGCCTGCAAGTTGAATTAGATGTAATCAACGGCATGGGTTTCCCCGGTTATTTTTTAATCGTTGCTGACTTTATCCAATGGTCAAAAGATAATGATATTCCAGTCGGTCCAGGTCGTGGTTCTGGTGCAGGGTCGGTAGTCGCTTATGCGCTTAGAATTACTGATATTGACCCCTTAAAATATGATCTCCTGTTTGAGCGATTCCTAAACCCTGAGCGCGTCTCCATGCCTGATTTCGATATTGATTTCTGTATGGATAAACGTGATTTGGTTATCGATTATGTTGCGCGCACTTACGGTCGTGACAAGGTTTCACAAATCATCACCTACGGTTCGATGGCGGCAAAAGCGGTGGTGCGTGATGTGGGTCGAATCCTGAATCATCCTTACGGTTTTGTAGATCGCATCGCAAAACTGATCCCGTTTGAGATGAAAATGACGCTCACCAAAGCGATGGATCAAGAGCCAGACCTCAAACTGCTTTATGATGAAGATGAAGACGTTAAAGGCTTGATGGATTTGGCGTTAGAACTTGAAGGCTTAACCCGAAATGTCGGCAAGCACGCAGGTGGTGTACTCATCTCGCCCAGCACTTTGGTAGATTTTACCCCGCTTTATTGTGAAGAGGGCGGCGGCAGTGTTGTATCCCAATTTGATAAAGACGATGTAGAAGCGGTCGGCTTAGTCAAATTTGACTTCTTAGGCTTGCGTAATCTCACCATCATTGATTGGGCGGTTAAGAGTATCAATGTTCAGCGAGATAAAAAGGGCGAGGAGCCGATCCGCATTGAAGATATTCCACTGGATGATGAAAAATCATTTGAGCTATTACAAGCGGCAAAAACTACCGCCGTTTTCCAGCTAGAATCACACGGCATGAAGGAGCTAATCAAGCGACTTCACCCTGATGTATTCGAAGATATTATCGCCTTGGTGGCGTTGTATCGCCCTGGGCCATTACAGTCGGGCATGGTGGATGACTTTGTTGCGCGTAAAAAAGGTGACCAAAAAGTTACTTATCCTCATCCTGATTTAGAGCCAATACTCAAACCCACTTATGGTGTAATAGTTTACCAAGAGCAGGTAATGCAAATTGCACAGGTGTTGGCAGGCTACTCACTTGGTGGGGCGGATATGTTGCGTCGTGCGATGGGTAAAAAGAAGCCTGAAGAAATGGCGAAACAGCGTTCTATTTTTATGGAAGGCTCAGGTAAAAATAATGTAGAGCCTGCCAATGCAACTGAAATATTTGACCTTATGGAGTTGTTTGCCGAGTATGGTTTTAACAAATCTCACTCTGCCGCTTATGCCTTGGTTTCGTATCAAACTATTTGGTTAAAAGCGCATTACCCTGCAGCATTTATGGCGGCGGTTTTATCGGCTGATATGGATAATACCGACAAAGTTGTAATCTTTGTAGATGATTGTCAGCAATTTGGTTTAGAGGTTGTGCCACCTGATATTAACCGCTCAGAATACAAGTTTATCAGTGAGCACGAGGGGAATGTTATCTTCGGCCTAGGCGCAATAAAAGGAGCAGGCGAAAGCGCAATTGCTGAAATTATTGATGAGCGTAATGCTAATGGTCCGTACCAATCAATGGCAGAAATGTGTCAGCGAGTTAAATCACGTAAAATATCTAAACGTATTTTAGAAACGCTGATTAAAGCAGGTGCGTTTGATACTTTAGGGATAAATCGAAATAGTCTATTTGAAGGCTTGCCAGAAATTGTCCGCATCGCTAACCAGCAGCACCGCGATGAAGAGATCGGGCAGAATGATTTATTCGGTGGTTCAGTAGCCGTCACACAAGATGAAAAAGTCACCCCTAGGCTGGAAGAATGGGATGATAAAACACGATTAAGAATCGAAAAGTTAGCTATTGGCTTATACCTCACAGGACATCCGATAGATGCTTATGAGGAAGAGGTCAAACAACTAAGATCACGTTCACTGAGACAAATGGCGGAAGATGATGGGAAAACTAAATATCAGAAAAAACCGACAACTTTGGTTGGTTTAATATCATCTGTAAGTATAAGAGCGACTGACCGTGGGAAAATGGCTACTATCGTTCTAGACGATAAAACAGGTTATTATGAGTTTAGGATCTACGATAAAAATATAGAACTGTTTGAGCATCTATTAATAAAAGAAGAAATGTTAGTTGTCGAAGGCACGCTGAATACACTTTACGGTACGAGCGATATTCGCTTTTATGCCAATATTTTGCTCAATATGGAAGGTGCTCGAAATAAGTTCTTACGGCGCTTACAGTTGAATATTGATAAGAGCCAGACGGCAAATGGTTTGCTAGATAAGTTGGATGAACTTCTTCCTACTCATATCCAAAATACACAAAAGCAAGACCAAATGCAGAGAGATATCTGTCCTGTTTATGTAAAATATGAAACAGACAATGAAAAAGCAGAACTACGTTTGGGAGCAGATGTGAGCGCGCCGTTGGCAGATGATGATATAAAGCGTTTGAGAAAAGTTTTGGGTGAGGATAAAGTTAATCTTTTGTATTAACAGTTCCAAAACTAATGGGGCGTATTAAATGTATGCCACATCGTCGAAGGGTGTGGGGGCATGATAAATCACACTCACATAATCAGTGATATAAATAATAAAAGAGAATCAGATAATGGATAAATTACAGCATATCTTCGAAAGAAATCGTGTATGGGCAAGTAAAGTGAAAGAAGAGCAATCTGATTTCTTTTTAAAGCTATCTGAGCAACAAGCTCCAGAATACCTTTGGATTGGTTGTGCGGATAGCCGCGTCCCAGCTAATCAAATTATTAATTTGCCTCCAGGCGAGGTTTTTGTACATCGAAACATTGCAAATGTGGTTGTTCATACAGATTTAAACTGCCTTTCTGTGATTCAATATGCAGTCGATGTTCTTAAGGTAAAACATATTATTGTGTGTGGGCATTATGGTTGTGGAGGAATAAAAGCGGCTTTAGATTCTTGTGAACACGGCTTAATCGATAATTGGTTGCGCCACATAAAAGATGTAAACCGTTTTCATGCTGATAAATTCAAAGGCTTGAATACTCAAGAAAAAGAAGATTTATTGTGTGAATTGAATGTGGTTGAGCAAGTAACCAATGTTTGCAACTCAACCATTGTCCAGCGTGCATGGAAAAGAGGTGATGAGCTTAGTGTACATGGCTGGGTTTATGGTATTCATGACGGCATCTTAAAAGATATGGATGTGTGTATTTCTTCACCTGAGGAGTTATACGCAAAAATAGATAGTGCTTCTGCAGATTACTAAAAAACGGAAGGATTGTGCGCAATGTCTGGGTGATTTTTAAAGTGTGCAATTGCATCATCAATTTCATCAAGCATTGCTTGCTTATCCTTACCTAAAACACCTTTTAAAACCAAGTGATTTGAAACATGGTCACTTCTGAAAATAGATTTATCTAAATCGGTATGCTCGATAAATGTTCGTATTTCTTCGCATAATTCAGCCGTGTTTAATGGAGTGAATGTTCCACCAAAGCCCGCTTCTACCTTTTCTTTTCCGCTACTAAAAAATAGCACGAGTGTGGCGAGATAATCAGGTTGAGTTGCATTAACTAGCTTTGCTGAATTTATAGCGTGCTGTTGTGAATATTCATGTCCACCCATTCCGTTGATAATCATAACGGATGTTTTGATATGTGCTTCCTTAGCTTTGAGAATCGCATCGCGGGTGGTTTCAAAAGTTTCGCCTTTATTGATTTTTTCTAAAACAGTATTGTCGCCTGATTCTGCGCCAATATATATTAGTGATAATCCTAACTCGCGAAGCTCTTTGAGTTCTTCGACCGTTTTATATTTAAGGTTTCTGGGCAAGCAGTAGCTCGAAACGCGCGTAACAGTGGGTAAATGTTGTTTAATGGCTTTTAAAATAGTTTTAAGTCGGCGAAAAGACAATGCCATAGCATCGCCATCACCTAAAAATACCCTGCGTGTTTTTATCAGTTGCTCACCACAGCGTTTGATTTCTTCAATGACTTTATCTTCTGCTTTTGGCGCAAACTTTTTTTGTGGTGCGGTGTACATTTCGCAAAAGGTACAGTTGTTCCAGCTACAGCCATTGGTGACTTGTAATATCAGCGACCGCCCTTCGCTAGGTGGGCGAAAGACAGGCTGAATATAGTCTACTGGGGGCTCTAAAAACATGGGCTCTTATTTATGTTAGGGGTGATGTTAGAGGTAATGTTAAGGATTTTTATAGCCACGTAAATACCACCATTCAAAGAGCTTCTTAGTGTGATGCAAAAGTCGACAAGGTGGAAGTACCAGTGTACGTTTTTCAGTACGGTACGCTAACGTGCCTTTGTCGTTTGAATCAATAATACAAGCCAGTTCATACTTAAAGGTATGCGTCGCTGCATTGCCTTCTAAGCCATCCAGCATATTGTTGATTGCTGCAACGGCTTGTAAATCAGCCATGTGTGCTTGTTTCGGTTTCCAATCTGGGCCAGGGAAGCTGCCTGCATCACCAGCCACATAAACGTGTTCAAACCCCTCAACGCTACAATTCATATTTGATTGGATAAGTCCGCCAGGACTAAGTGGCATTGCGGTATTGAGCGCAAAGCTTGGGCCTGTCATGCCAGGCATAAAGATGATGAGATCAGTATCAATTTCTCCACCTTCGGTAGTTACTTTATTGGCAGTGAAGCCTTTCATTTTATGACCAAGATGCGTTTCGATTCCACGTTTATCCATTTGCCCAAGAATACCTTTTACCGCACCTTCACCTAAACGTGCTCCTGGCTTTTTAGCAGGGCTGAAAAATATAATTTTAAATTTATCACGGCGGCCTTCTTGACGCAGTTGTGTATCCAAACCAAAGAGTAGCTCAAACATAGGGCCGCCACGCATAGCTGATGGCTCTTTAGGGTTGCCGCCAAAGCCTAATGTAATCGTTCCACCATCCATACTTTTTATTTTATCGCGCATTTTCTCGGCGGCTTCGATGCCTTCACAGATAGTAATGGCATTTTCGATACCGGGTAATTTTTTGATAAAGCGTCCACCGCTGGCAATCAGCAAGGCATCATTCTGTATATCACCATTATCGGTTATGACCGTTCGACCTTCATCTTTGATGCCTGTCACCATGCCCGCGTGAAATGTCACGTTGTTCTTTTTAAAGAAGGCGATAAGGTCAATGCGCAAATCATCACCACTTCGCTGCCCCGATGGAATCCAAATCAAGCTTGGTAGATAGATAAATTCAGCTTTAGGAGCAATTAGCGTGATACCAATGTGTTTATCACGTTTACGAATTTCTTTTATCGCGGTGAGTGCAGCAAAACCTGCGCCAATAATTGTGATTTTTGTAGTCATAACGGTGTATTATTTTATCTGTATTAGAAGGGGTTAATTGTATATTAGCAATATCTTATATACAAGAGATTCACTCGTCACTGATAATAATCAATGGTCTGAGGTAAGTATGGCACAAAGCATTAAGATTACAGAATTAACCATTTATCCTGTTAAATCATTAGCAGGTATTTCTCTACAATCATCTGAGTTAGATAGCATGGGGTTAAAATATGATCGTCGTTGGATGGTGGTTGCACCTGATGGCTTGTTTCTCACGCAGAGGCGATATCCGCAAATGGCATTGATATCAACCTCACTCAAAGAGGGTCGGTTAATATTAAGCATGGAAGGCAAAGAGGATTATCAGGTGCCAGAACTTAGTGCAGATACTGAAACGATGCAGGTGAAAATTTGGAAAGATACGGTCACAGCACAAAGAGTGGGTGATGAGAGTGATGCTTGGCTGAGTGATGCCTTAGGGGTTGATTGTCATTTTGTGCATATTGCAGACGATGAAATACGCCAATGTCCACTCGATTATGCAAAAGAAGGAGACAGAACAGGTTTTGCCGATGCTTTTCCAATGTTAGTAATTTCAGAAGCATCATTAGCAGACTTAAATAAAAAGCTAGAAGCAAAGGGTGAAGATAGAGTAACAATGACGCGCTTTCGTCCCAATATTGTAGTGGCAGGCTGTGATGCATTCGCGGAAGATAAATGGGAAAGTTTAAGCATTGCAGATATTGCTATGCGAGGGGTAACGTTATGCCGTCGCTGTATTTTGACTACAGTTGACCCGCTAACAGGTGAGCGCACAGGTAAAGAGCCATTAGAAACACTCGGTGAATATCGAAAGTGGGATAATAATGTCTATTTTGGAATGAATATTGTGCACGATCAGCTGGGAAGCTTGAAAGTAGGCGATGAAGTGATTATTTCATAGTGTAAATACTGACAAAGCTAATATTTTATTACCCATCTCCCCCTTTTTTCGATGATTTGTACGTTAAGTCTCCCAAAAACACAAATCAACGAAAAAGAGGGGGGGTGGCTAGTAAAATTAGCTATATTTATCATTTTTCAGCTGTTTTTCACCGAATTCAGGTGGAAGTTGCCATTTATAGGTCGTAGCCACGTTCTTCATGATCAATAATATCGAGGCCTTGAGT
>JALSLX010000112.1 GCA_026988095.1 Thiotrichaceae bacterium | reverse complement strand
TGTGTGTGTACGTGTGTGTGTTGTTAAAAGTGATATTCATTCATTTATTAATCATGCGTTTGAGTGTCTCATCCTTATCGATAAAGTGATGTTTTAAGGCTGCCACGGCATGCAAGACAGCGAATATAATCAAGATTATTGCCAATATTTCATGTACTTCACCAATCAAATCGGCACTGTCTTCATTTAAAGGATTTTGTGTCATAAAAGGTAATGCAGGGACTTCAAATAGCGTGAAAAACTCTATGCCCTTACCTTTAGCGGTTGAAATGAAATAGCCTGAAAGTCCAATCAACAGTATCAGTCCATAGAATATATTTTGGAGTATATGAGCGAGAGAAACCTCCCATTTTTTATGTGACTCAAGCGCTTTTGGCATTGGGTTAATCACCTTCCAAATAAAGCGAAAAATAAGAAGCCCTATGACTAACAAGCCGATGCTTTTATGCCACCAAGGTAAGGTGTGATAAAGGGAATCGTAATAATCAAGCTCTGTCATGTACAAGCCAACAGCAAATAAACCTACGATCAAAATCGCCATTAACCAGTGTAAGATTTTGCTCATTAAACCAAAAGAATCCTGCGTATTTTTAATCATCATCAGGCAAAACTCCCAGACTCATAATCTGCAAAAGCCTGTTTAATTTCCTCTCGTGTATTCATCACAAAAGGCCCACCTCTGGCAACGGGTTCATTTAAAGGCTTACCAGCAATCAAAAGAAAACGGCTTATGGTGCTTGCGGTTATTTCTACAGAGTCTCCGTCACCAAGAATCGCTAATTGTTTCTCTCGCACTTTTTTATCATCAATTAACAAATCACCTTCAATGACATAAATAAAGGCATTGTGATCTTTAGGTATTTCATCGCTAAATTGTGCTCCACTAGAAAGGTTAATATCCCAATAGATTGGATCAACCAAATCATTGCTAATCGCACCTTGAGTACCATTTATAGTACGACCTGCAATTACTTTCAGATGACAAAAATCTCCACGCGTTTCTTCAGGGATATTATCTGCTGTCACCTCCTGATAATTAGGTTCTACCATTTTATGTGATGCTGGCAGGTTCACCCATAGCTGAAAGCCTGCGAGTAAGCCCTCTTCTTGTTCTGGCATTTCTGAATGAATGATGCCTTTTCCTGCACGCCACCTGCTTCAATGACACCTTCATTACCTGCACTGTCTTTATGGCGCATTTTACCCGCCAGCATATAGGTCACTGTTTCAAATCCTCGATGCGGATGAGGCGGAAAGCCACCAATGTAGTCTTGAGGTTTATTTGAGCCAAAAGCATCCATTAATAAAAATGGATCGATCATATCCAGTTCAGGTGAAGCAATAATTCGTGTGAGTTGAACGCCATCACCATCGGAGGCCTTCATACCTTTAATTATTTTTTTAATTTTTCTATGCATACCGAATCCGTTTCTATTGCTTGTTGTTTATGATGAACTTAGTATAGAAAATGAAAGCTATGGAATAAATAGCTAACTAATAAACTCATAGTTTCCAATATGGAAACTATGAGTAAGGTCAGGTAATAAGTAAATGGACACCTTAAACGCAATGAAACTCTACTGCCATATTGTCGATGCTGGGCAACTCAGTATTGCGGCAGATCAGCTAAACCTATCAAAAGGTGCTGTTAGTAAACAGCTAGCAAAACTTGAAACTCATTTAGGTGGACGATTACTCAACAGAACAACAAGACGTTTAACACCTACTGAGGCTGGTATCGCTTTTTATGATCGAGCAAAACTAATACTTGAATCTGTGGATGAGGCCGAGTGTGTTGTAACAGGTTTAACAGCAGAGCCCAGAGGGACTCTAAAAATAAACGCTCCAATGTCATTTGGGTTTTACTACTTAGGAGAGCTACTTGCAAAGTACCAAAGCAAATATCCGAAAATGAAAATTGACCTCACTTTGCATGATCGACAAGTTGATCTCATAGAAGAAGGCTATGATCTAGCGCTACGAATCGCCACACTCAAAGACTCATCATTAATTGCGAGAAAGCTTGCACCCTGCCATCTTGTGATGTGCGCATCCCCTGATTATTTACAAAAAAATGGAGCACCCCAAAAACCAAGTGACTTAAAAAAACACCAGTGTATTTTATACGCTTATAACGACTCGGTAAGGAGTTGGAGCTTTGAAAATAAACAGGGTAAAAAGCAACAGGTTTTAGTTGATGGCTCACTCTATGCAAATAATGGAAACCTAATTTGTGATGCGCTCATTAATGGAATGGGTATTGCACGTTTACCAACATTTATTATCGGTGATGCTATTAGAGCAGGGAAAGCAAAGATCATACTGGATGATTGGCGAGAAAAACCACAAGATATTTCTTTGCTCTACCCTTCTAGCAGGCACCTATCTGCAAAGGTTAGAACCTTTGTTGATATGGCAGTAGAACATTTCAAACCTGCTGATGGTGAGGCAAATGCTTGGGATAAAGAATTACCACTTTAACCACTTTCTAATATCCCGACTATAATAACTACAATCACTTATTGGATAAAACTATGTCACTCAAAGGAAAAACAGCCATCATCACAGGCTCAACCTCAGGTATTGGTTTAGGTATAGCAAAGGGATTCGCTAATAAGGGGATTAATATAGTCCTTAATGGTTTGGGTGATAAAAACGATATTAAAAAGCTTTGCGCTGAAATAGAAAATATGGAAGTTAAGTGTATTTATCACAACGCTGATATGACCAAGCCTGATGAAATTACCGCGATGATAGAAGTAGCGGTAGAGGCATTTGGCTCGATTGATATTCTCGTCAATAATGCAGGCATTCAACACGTTTCACCCATTGAGGATTTTCCACCTGAAAAGTGGAATGAGATAATTGCCATTAATATGTCATCTGCATTTCATACGACACGTGCAGCAATCCCTTATATGAAAAAACAAGGCTGGGGCCGGATTATAAATATTGCATCTGCTCATGGGCTCGTTGCATCGCCGTTTAAATCAGCTTACGTCACTGCTAAACATGGCTTACTTGGTTTTAATAAAACAGTGGCGCTAGAAGTTGCCCAAGACAACATCACCAGCAATGCAATATGCCCAGGTTATGTATTAACACCATTGGTAGAAAAGCAAATCCCAGATACGGCCAAAGCACGAGGTATCAGCGAAGAAGAGGTAAAACGTGATGTGTTGTTAGCCGCTCAATGGACAAAAAAGTTCGTTAGTATAGAAGAAATTGCAGGCACTGCTTTGTTTTTATGTTCTGATTACGCACAAAATATTACAGGTGCGCATATTTCAATTGATGGAGGCTGGACAGCGGCTTAATCAAAACTACCCTACACATGAGTGATAAAAGTAAATAAAACCGCTAGTCCATTTTTACTTCCATTAACCATATGAATAAGTAATCATACTGGAATAATTATAATTCTAAGTAAGTGACGACCATCAATATATTTGAAAAAAATAATATTGTGATTAATAAGCAACTTGGTCATGTGATCAAATCAACGCTTTTATTAATCGCTCTACTTTTAGTTAATAGTATCATTTTCTCTGTAGAGAATATTGTTACAGGTCTGTTGCTGGGCGAGTTTTTTGTATTAACGACCTTGTTTTTTTTGCTTAAGTCTGGGCTAAATTATTTAGTAATTAAAAACTCATATATTATATCAAACATACTCTCAATGAGTCTTTTGATGTGGAGTACAACCAGTCCTCACTATATATTAATTTCCCCTGTTTTTATTTTACTTGCCTCACTTATGATAAGTACGAGGATGCTTCTCATCACATCCTCCTATTGTATTTTCAGCCTCGTAGTCTTGGCATTATTGAGGAACAACAGCTTGATGTATACGCCCTCTGCTAGCCCTACCTACGGCTACTGGCAAATTATCGATGGGGTTATTTTACTCATTGCAGC
Organism: Thiotrichaceae bacterium; assembly: GCA_026988095.1. Lineage (GTDB taxonomy): Bacteria > Pseudomonadota > Gammaproteobacteria > Thiotrichales > Thiotrichaceae > Cocleimonas. The sequence continues at coordinate 3,383 of JALSLX010000112.1, read as the reverse complement.
TTTTTATACCGCATGGAGAGTAAAAGTAGACTTTAGATATACTCTCAAAGGATTAAATAATGAAATTATTAAAACTACTGAAAACCATGCGAAAATTGAAGAGCTCGTAAACTATGATCCCCTAACAGGCTTAATTAATAGAACTCATTGCGAACAGCTATACTCTGAACTTTTTAAAAACACAAAGAATTCAAAAAACAAACAAATAACAGTATTCTTTCTTGATCTTGACAACTTCAAATCTATAAATGATTACTATGACCATACCACTGGAGATAAAGTCTTAGTTGAGGTTTCTACCAAATTAAAAAAGCTCATTCAAACCGAGGGGATTGCTTGCCGTTTAAGCGGTGATGAATTTGTTCTCATTATTACTAGACCTAAACATTATGATGTCCAATTATTTGCGAGCCGTATTTTACAAGTAATCGCAACACCAACTCAGATTGACGCTAATATTATTGATATCACCGTATCTGTAGGAATTGCAATAGCCGGCCCAAAAGATGATCAATTTAACGAAGTTCGTAAAAAAGCCGACCTAGCAATGTATAAAGCAAAAGAATCTGGGAGGAATTATTTCCATCTTTATAATGAAGAGATGTACCAAGCCTCGATTATTGATATAAGCATAAAAAATAAGCTTAAAGAAGCTTTAAAAAATGGGGACTTAGAACTTTACCTTCAGCCAAAAATAGATTTAGCTTCTAAAAAAATTGAGAGTGCAGAAGCACTGCTTCGCTGGACTAAAAATAACGAAATGAATATTGGCCCGGCAGAATTTATTCCTATTATCGAATCCAGTGAATTGATATGTAATATAGGAGAGTGGGTTATTAAAAATGCCTGCAAGATGTGTAAAGAGCTACATGATGAGGGCTTCACAGAAATGTCTATTGCCGTTAATATTTCTTCCGCACAACTACGACGTGGAAACTTAGAACACATTTTAAGAAGAGAATTAGAAGCCTCACAACTACCTGCAAAATATCTTGAACTTGAACTCACTGAATATGCAATATTCAGTGATAATGAAAGCACTGTAGAGCAATTAAAAAGTCTTAAGAATTTAGGAGTACAATTATCTATCGATGATTTTGGTACAGGCTATTCAAACCTAGGCTACTTAACTAAGTTCAACGTAGATGTTTTAAAAATTGATCGATCTTTTATAAAAGAAATCACTCATTCAACGAATCAACTCGCCATTGTTAGTGCCATTATAAAAATGGCAAAAACTTTGGGACTCAAAGTCGTTGCTGAAGGAATAGAAACAAATAAGCAGCTAGAAACCCTAAGAAAATTAAACTGTCATTTCGGTCAAGGATTCTTCTGGTCAAAGGCACTTCCTACTACTGATTTTTTAGAATTTATAAATCAAACAAACAAGCCGTCAAGATCCAACCATTCTCAATCTCGTCAGATTTTATCGGCGTGACCGGTAGTTTGCGTAACCTTATGTACGTGAATGTACGTGAGAAATATTCAACAAAAGTCACGGATTCAGGTTTAAATTAATAGAGACCTTTGCACGATTCGGTGGCGAAAGAAAAATCGGATGGAATTCCACTGATTGAGGCGGGAAATGAAGCTAATAACGGGTTATTAGCAAGTTTTTCAACGAAAAGCAGTGGGGTTTCAGTCATTTTTACTCGTCATCCGAGTCGTGCAAAGGTCTCTAATAATGGAATTCCTCAAAATAGTTAACCAAAGCTTCAATAAACGCCTTTACTCTTTTCGGCTGGTATTGACGACTGGGATAAATAATGTGCAAATCCGCACTATTACTTTCCCCCTCATCCTTCACAAAATTAGGCATATAGTCCTCTAAAATTACAACAAGTCTCTTTGCTTTAATATCTTCCGCTACTTCTAAATATGATTTGAGAGTAATTCCTGCGCCTTCCAACGCCCATTGCCGCACCATCGCGCCATCATTACTGGAGCGTACACTTTTAATTACCACGGTTTCCAATCCCTTAGGTGTTTGCAAATGCCAATTGGTTAAAGGCTCTGTGCCTCTTGTCATGGTTAAACAGTCGTGATTTTGTAACTCTTGCGGTGTTTTTGGAGTACCCTTTTTCTTCAAATATTGAGGCGATGCGCAAAGCACACGATGATTGGATACTATTTTTCTAGCAACCAAGGAGCTAGCAGGCAGATTACCATGACGTATCGCGCAGTCAAAACCTTCTTCGGTGATATTGACGAAATCATCTGATAAATGCAGATAGGGCTTTATATTCGGATGCTTAGCAACAAATTGAGAGAGCACAGTGGCAATATGTTGCCTGCCAATATCGGAGGAAACTGTAATACGTAGCGAACCTGTGAGTAAATGTTGATTGCTAGTAATTTGTGATTCAGCTTCATTCACATCCGACAATATACGCAAACTAGCCTCATAAAATTGTAGCCCTGTTTCAGTTGGTGATACATGGCGCGTACTTCTGTTTAAAAGCCGTGTTCCGTAGCGCGCTTCTAAAGCATTCATACGCGCACTCATACTTGCTGGCGATAAACCCACCTCGCGCCCTGCAATTGCCAAGCCTTTGTTTTTTACCACACGGACGAATAAATCCATATCTCCTAACTTATCCATAACGCATCATCACCTTTATCCCTGTATTTTATTATTCATAGATACTGAATAGTAATTTCATATTTTACACTATTATAAAATATTAGCTAAATCGCTATAGTTACCTCACATGTTAATAAAAAACCATTTATAGGAGAGCCTAATGACAAACTCAATCATCGAAGACCTCAACTGGAGGCATTCAACTAAAAAATATGACAGCAGTAAAAAAATCCCGCAAAAGGATTTAGATATTCTGTTTGAAGCAATGCGCTTATCTGCTTCATCCATCAATTCACAGCCATGGAAGTTTATCGTGATTGAAAGTGATGAGGCCAAGGAGCGTATGAACAAGACTTTTGCCAACAAACATCATTATAATCAGCCTCATGTTTTTGATAGTTCACAAATAATCTTATTTGCTCACAACCCATTTTATACCCGTGATGACTATGCAAAAGTGGTCGATAAAGGCATCGACGATGGGCGCACCAAACCAGAAAATAGAGAAAGTGCCTTTGGCGGATTCGCCTTTGCAGAATCAAATACCGATGAAAATGGAAATACTGCGCCATGGACAAAGGCCCAGTTATACATCGCTTTTGGCAATACCTTGCACACGCTAGCGCGTCTCAAAATTGATTCAACTCCACTTGAAGGGATTGATACGGAATTAGTGGCTGAAGAATTTAAAGCAGAATTAAGTGGCTACCAATGTGATGTAGCGTTGGCGATTGGATACCACCACCCAGAAGAAGATTTTAATGCCAGCTTGCCAAAATCACGTCTTAGCGCAGAGAGT
>JALSLX010000111.1 GCA_026988095.1 Thiotrichaceae bacterium | reverse complement strand
ACCCAGCGTATCGAAAAATATCCATAAGCCAGAGCGGCAAATGAACATAGAATTGCAATAATAATTCCAGTTGGCATTTTCTTTTCTCCTTTTCAGTAATTAAATATTCAGTATAAATCGTCTTCCTTAATAGTAACTATTGAGCAGCTTGATGCTTGAGAGTGCGCTATTTATGAGAGTGTAACAAGTGAGTTTTTGATAAAACTTGATGAAAGTTAGTAGATTAGAAGCCCCTTATATAGCGCTTAATTGGGGTTTTTCATTAAATTTTATTCACTTTTAGTATAGAATGGATTTTCGCTTTGACCCCCCCCCTTAAAACTATCAAAGCAAATATTAACGCAATGGAGAAAAAAGGAATGTCAGAATTATTTTGTGCAGAATGGATGAACGCTTTAAAAGACGAATGGAATGGTGACCCAGGGGTTGCTGATAAACTTGCTGAAATTGGGTTTAATTCAGTAATTTGTTGTGGTTATAAAGATGAAGATGAGCCACGTGGAGTATTTACTGTTGTTGATGGCGTATGTGTAAGTGCAGGCGACTGGGATGGTGAGGAAGCAGACTGGGATATGCGTGCTCATCCAAAAGATTGGAAAAAGTGGGTGAGCAAAGGTATTGGTATGGCTGGTCTTGGCATGGCTTATGCAAGCGGTAAGTTAAAATTTAAAGAAGGCGATTACGGTGCAATGATGAAGAACCCTAAAATGGCAGGCCCATTTGTTAAAAGCTTTGGTTTGATGAAAAATATTGATACAACTTGGTAGTTAACTACTAATATTTTTTAAGTGTAGAAAACAATGAAAATAAGCACCACTACGGTATTTAAAAATACAGTAGTGGTGCTTATTTATTTTTAATTAGGAGCAGTAAAGATGGGATTTATAAAAAACATATTAGCAATTATTGGTTTGATTGCATTAATCGGCGGTGGTTACGCATACAATAAATTTGGCGGTGAAATGGCAGAGTTTAATAAACTCGATGCTGGCGCTAAAAAAGTCTACATGGACATGTGGTCAGACTTAAAGAAGTATGGCAACTCGGCAGATGCAACAGTTTGGAGAAAACAATTGGACGAGGGCGTATCAGCTGAAGATGCAGCTGAAGCAATGAGCTCTGTTGCTACGGAGTTAAATATTAAAGCAGTAGGTATTTTGCCATTATCAAAAGAGGTAGAAGCAAAGACAGGTAAGAAGCAACGCTTACTAACTATCTATCAATACTGCAACCCATTAACAGCGATGACAATGGTTGAGTATTCTGATGCCTTTTCTGCTTACTTACCTTGTCGTATAGCGATGGTTGAAGACAAGCAAGGAAAGAATTGGTTGTATGCTTTAAATATGGACATGATGATTCATGGTGGAAAAACATTACCAGATAATCTTCTGAAAGAAGCTAATAAGGTTAAAGATGTAATATTACAAATAATGGAAGCAGGTGCTACTGGCGAGTTTTAGTTTGTCATCATTTGTATGCGGTAATATTTAGTATTATAAGTATCATTAAAACGAGGCTAGTCCTCGTTTTTTTGTGCTCGTTTCAAAGCTTCTATTAGAGTAGCTATAAGAAATAACCCATGGGACATATACCAAAAATAAAAACCTAAGCCCATATCTTTAATAAAGACTTTTTCATTATTTAGCCCTGCAGGAATTTCAGAAAAACTGAAAGTTTGGGATGCTAATAGGAACGCGATTATACTTAAGAGAAAAGCCGCTAATGGTCGTTTAGTCATTAACAGCATGGCTAATAAATTGAGTGGATTAGCAAACCATGAAAATTGAAAAATAATGATCCCCATCCAACCAATTAGCAGTATCCAAATCCCTTGTATATCCTCACTAGATGTAAAAAGTGACACTAGGGGTAATGAAAAAAGATAGAAGAACATCCCAATGAAAATAAAAATTCTTGCTAGTAAAGATAAGTCTGCAACAGGCGTTTTTGTGAGTTTTTTATAGGGTAAGAACAAAGCGTGGTAGGCATTCATACATTCAAAATAGTCAATTATTAATAATAATTAAACATTGATGATACCAAAGGGTAAATTCTCCTGATGAACACCTCCTTCTATCTGAATAGTTTTGATGTATAAGTGTTAACGTCATAAAATAACAAAAAAATAACAAAAAAACTCTAATGCTTGCATCTGTTTACAATTTTTTCACACGATCAATTCGCCGTATGGTTATGGCGAGCTTTGTTTTTGTGCTGCTTTTACCACTAGGTTTTTTAATTATTAGCCTGCCACAGCAGTCTTGGGGGAGTGTAAAGCAAGAAATACTGGATAAGCAGCAACTTGTTGCTAAAAGTACTGGTGAAACCATTCGTTTATACTTTTCTTCTTATAAAAAATCCCTTCAAGTTTTTGCCAGTACCGCAGACTTAATACACACTAAAAACCCTGAAAATCTAAGAAGAGGTATGGGGGACTTATTAAAGTCATTTGAAGATGTAGATGTTATTTCATTTTTATCACTAGATGATTACTCAAGGGTTGTATCAGTAAGACCTAATGCTCAAGAGACGTTTAAAAATGTTTCCGATGAACCTTTTTTAAAATACCTGACATTTGGAAATAGACACGCATCCATACAGGATGTTTCTCCTGTGTTTAGAAGTACCATTTCAAATGATCCTGTTGTTCTGGTTAAAGCCTATGTCTATGATGAAAATAGTACTAAAAGGGGGATTCTGTTTGCAGAGGTAGGTCTTGCATATATCAATAAGGTTTGTGACGATATTAGTAATGGTACGAAAGAGTATTGCACAATTGTTGATTCTCAAGGGAAAGTAGTTGCTCACCCTAATAAGTCATGGGTGACAGAAAGTTATAATCTATCTAAATTAGCCATTGTTCAACAAATTAAAAAAGGGCAATCTGGTACCTTAGGGTTTTATTCGCCTAGCTTAGATGAAGAGGTTGTGGCTGGTTTTTCAACGGTTAAAACTTTAGGTTGGGGAATTTCAATTGCCCAATCGAAGGATGACCTTGATTCTCCATTGATGGAGGTCATGATTACTGTATTAAAATGGTTGGTTTTGGGTATATTTTTATCGCTCATTGTCGCTTATATATTGGCACGTCAAATAACCAAACCTCTTAGTATGTTAGTACGCAAATCAAAACAAATTGGCGCAAGAAAAACGTCTTTTAATCTTGGAAGTGTTCCTAAAGATAGTCCTCTGGAGATTACCCAGCTTTGGATTTCTTTGTCTTCATTGGTTGCTCACTTACAGCGCTCTAATAAAGAAGTCAAAAAGCTTAACTATTCATTGAGTAAAGATATTCAGAAGGCAACTGCGAAACTTAGAAAAACGAATAAATATCTATATCGAATTAGTAGTAGAGACCATTTAACGGAAATTGCTAATAGACGTTATTTTGAAGACAGTGTTAATAAAGTATTACAAAAAGAAGGGGAAAGAGTCAGTATTATTCTTATTGATGTTGATAAATTTAAATATATTAATGATACTTTTGGTCATGATGCAGGAGATTTAGCACTGGTACATATCGCAAAGCTTATGCAAAAATGTACACGTGATGGTGATCTCCCTGCCCGTCTAGGTGGTGACGAATTTGTTATTTACATAAAGGATTGTGGTCCTAAGTCTTTACATCGGGTAGCAGAAAAGCTACGTAAAGAAGTGGAAGATAATCCGATTCTATGGGCTGGAAAAGAAATTAAACTGACGCTCTCTGTTGGTACAGTAAATTATAAAACAGATGGTAAATATGCCTTGTCTGATCTTCTGAAGTTTGCAGATGAAGCAATGTATGTATCCAAAGGAAATGGTCGAAATCATGTATCGGCTTACTCATTTGAAGCCAAAGCACTGGCTAAGGCCAAAGCACT
>JALSLX010000110.1 GCA_026988095.1 Thiotrichaceae bacterium | reverse complement strand
GCGAGAAATTGATAAAACACGTACCCCATTTTTCTTACTTGCACGTAATCGAATAGAGCGAGGTTGACGATCAAAGAAAGACATCTCTCCTGCTAAACAGCCAGCTTCTATACGCCCTACATCCATTTCTTTTCCACCTTCGTCATTCACCAATCGAATTTTCCCTTCCAATACTAAGAAGAATTTTTCGCCGACCTCGCCAATATCAGCAAGGATCTGATTTGGTTCAGCTTCTACTAGTTGGGTGAACCTCACAAAGGTTGCAACTTCCTCTGTCGTTAATGCAGCACAAAATTTAGGACAAGCTTCAATCACTTGGTTGACTAGTTCTTTAGTGGCTGTTGCGGTCATGGTTAATCCCTTAAATGCTTTATAATAATTAGGAAAGTATTATACGCCTTAGTTATACTCTAGGGCGATAATAATTTATTTAGCTAAGAGATATTTATGAGTATTAGTAACGAAGATGTAACCAAGTTGATTGAAGCAAGCTTTCCTGATGCAAAGATTAGTGTGGCTGGTGATGGCTATAAATATGAGACAACGGTTATAAGTGAAGCGTTTGATGGCTTAAATACTTTAAAAAGACACCAAGCAGTTTATGCCGCTGTAAACTCTGCGATAACATCAGGTGAGCTTCATGCGCTTACCATTACCGCTAAAACTCCAGACGAGGCTTAGCAGATATGAAAAACCCTATCACTCATCCATTAGATGCACGTCATTTATTGTGCCCAATGCCTGTGATTAGGGTGCAACAACTAATCGACAAACTAGGTAAAGATGCGATAGGGGATACGATTGAAGCTGTTTGCACTGACCCTGGTGCACTCTACGATATTCCTGCATGGGCAAAAATTCATGGGCATAAGCTAATAGAAACTCATGAAGACGATCACGAATATTTTATTACAATAGAGATTTGTAATGACTGAAGCCATTTTAGAAGAAAGTCGGGGTGAAAAATATAATAATCAGCTTCGCTATCAAGCAACACGAAATGTGACACTAGTGGGCTTAGTGGTTAATATTTTCTTATCAGTTGCTCAGCTCCTTGGTGGTTTTTTTACGCATTCACAAGCCTTAATTGCTGATGGTATTCATACGCTTTCAGATCTTGCCAGTGATGTAGTTGTTCTGGTCGCAGCAAAGCTTGCAAGTAAAGATGCTGATGATGATCACCCTTATGGGCATGGACGTTTTGAAACTGTAGCCACAGTCATCTTAGGTCTTGCACTGGCGGGCGTTGCTGTTGGTATCGCCATGAGTGCGATAGGCCGTTTGATGAATCCTGAACGCTTAACACAGCCTGAGCCACTCGCATTACTTTTTGTTGCTCTGGCTATCTTTAGTAAAGAAGGGCTATATCATTATACTGTGCGTGTAGCGAAACGCATAGACTCTAAAATGCTGATGGCTAATGCATGGCATCATCGTTCAGATGCAATTTCATCACTTTTGGTCGCGATTGGTGTTGCGGGTAGTATCTTCTTGAAAATACCGTGGTTAGATTCTGCCGCTGCTATTTTAGTGGCTGGGATGATCTTTTATATGGGAGTACGTTTAATCCTAGATAGCACTATGGAATTAGTCGATACTGCTTTAGACCCAGAGAAAACCAAAGAAATTAAAGACTTCATAGCCGGCATTGAAGGTGTAGAGCACGCGCATCAACTTCGCACTCGCAAAATGGGAAGTGCTGTTTTAGCTGATGTGCATTTACAAGTGAATTCATATTTAAGCGTATCCGAAGGACATTTCATTGCCGAAAATGTTATGTATAAACTGCGAAAAAAGTTTCCTGAAATGCGTGATATTACCGTACATATTGACCCTGAAGATGACGAAACGGCTAGCCCATCAAGTCATTTACCTAGCCGTAATCAGGTAATGGCAGAAATATATCCTCATATTCAGAAATCGGGTTTAGATAAAAGTATTCGCAATATAGTTTTACATTATATTGATGGCAAGATTGAAATAGAGATGTTCATCAATGAGCATCAAAATGAAAATGTATTAGATAATTTAAAAACCGCTTGCAAAACTTGCGATGGAGTGAGGTCAATAATTTTCCATCAGCAATTATAGAGATGGCGATATAAAAGTATTGAGATAATAACGTAAAAATAGGAGAACAAAGAGTAATGGTACAGTTAAATCCGCTAGAAATTGTAACGCCAAGACCCTCCATGTCACTGACAGTTCCTGATGGAATGTCCCCTGTTGAGTTCTTCAACAGTGCCGCCAACCTTAAAAACTTAGCAGAAGAAAACGGGTTATTTAGAACTCCGGAAGATCTTCTGATGTACCGTAAACTGATAGGGCATAGCACTGAGTTTGACACCTCAATAATTCTTGATACATCACGTCGCATTCTTGATCCGCTAGGCAGACCTGTACGGCGTGATCAAATGGATCGCCAGCAGAAAAAAGTATGGTCACAAATGACCACAATCTTAATGGAGTATATGCTGGAGAAATATCCAGACCCAAAAAAGCATTTAATCTTATGTGGCGAAGCCAGCCTTGATTCTACATGGCCATTAAATAAGCCCGGTGTACCGAGTATTAGAATGATCCATAATCACTTTATGGTATTCCCGATTACGGATTTAAAGTCTTCTAAAAAAGCGGATGCGAGTAACCCTAATCTGACCGATAGTGGACACAATACTTTATTCTTGCGTCATCTCAGTGATGTCTATCATGAATTTTTAGACGTGCTTGATTTGCAGCTACTATCATTCCTACCCTCAGAAGATTGTGCTCTAAGCCTCACGGGTTATCCGCAGGGTTTACCAAGTTGGGAGTTAAAAGGTGGTGCTGAAAAACTGAATGACCAATATTTTTGGTACGAGTTTGAACAAGTATTACGAGGCTTCTTAGATTTCTACCAAACTTTCTTTTCATTGGTTGCAACAGGTGAAGAGCGTATTCCTGAGAATGCAAACTTCCCTGATCAAATAAATAATGTCTTACTGGGTAGTAACGCCTTTTTAAGGGTTGCGCGTGATTTGCGAGAGCAAGTTATTCAAGACCCTAAATTTGCCAATGAAATCCGCTGGAGACCCGCCTACAAACAAATATTGTATCGAGATGATCAAGGGCGTTTAATTGTAACCATTTCTCAAAATTCTGTAGGTAATGCCATTACTGAATTACTAGGGATTGTGGTTAATCGTGTTGAAGATAACGAAGAATACGGTAAAAGAGAGCCTGCATTGATAGGAAGATTGCTTGAAGCAAGAGAGCGTTTGATAGCCGCTAATTTAGGCGAACCCATTTCAGCCCCAAGCTGGCCAAATGGAGAATTTGTTGCTCCTAAGCGCTAAAATAGTGCTTTAAAGCGTATAAAAAGGCTAAAAGCGAGTGTTTTTTATACCCACCCCCCCTGTTTTTCGATGATTTGTACGTACAAATCATCGAAAAACAGGGGGGGTGGGTATATCTATATGGCTTGAGGGGGTGTTGTGTACAATAAAATAAGGTAAATGAGGTTATAAAGTCCTATGTCTCTTCAGAATGAAGGGTAAGTTGTGGAAAAGGTATATCCCATTTATTTGTCGTGCAAGCATCAACACACCAGCGCTGAATAGATCGTCGTAAACGATTATAAATATCAGCAGAGCTTCCTTTAAAGTCAGCAATGACAACTAAATCAAGTGAAGAATCATTCGCATGTTGAAATTCAACACGAATACTTTGCACAATATCTTCATAGCCCTCATCAATGGCTCGTTTTTTGATGGTTTGCTCTAACGTTTCAACAATACTGCTGGTACTTTCTTTTTGATGGGCATAGCTGATACCAATAGTCTCTTTTATGCGGAAGCTCTTTGATAGATTCTTCGGTGAAAGAGAAAGAAAATCACTCATTTTATAAGTGTAAACAGCTCCGCCACGTTGGATAAGCTGAATCATCTCTATAGAAATCCCAATAATCTTTCCGCGCACTCCATCTTTTAAAATAACCCAATCCCCGCGTTTGCAAGGAAACCAAGGCTCACCATCATTCAATGGGCGTGAGCGCATATCGACCAAATCATCAATATCAACACGTTGGCTAAGACCGGCAACAGGATTTTCTAACATGGAATACATATTGATATGTTTAACGCGCCACGGAATGCCGTCCAGCATTAGGCGTTCACCTTCGCGCACAGGGCCAACATTTAAGAATAATTCAAGTTGCCCCCAGTAACGAGGGATAGCCTGACGTAGCGTCCATGCCATGCCGATTAAAAGTAAAATTCCTAAGCTGAATAAAACCCAATCTTCTTCAATGTAAAAAATAATCATCGGAGCAATAAGGACTAACAAAAATGTCGCAAAACGAATGGCAACATCAATTAGCCTGAATTGAACACCACGATGTTCTGCTCGGTAGCCTTTTATTGTGCGGGTGAGGATAACTCGAATCAATTTTGCAAAAATGAATACCACAATAATGGCTAAAAAAGCTTGAATTAATGTCCATCCGCGGCGTTGAAAAAAGTCTTTAAAAAAGTTTTCAGTGCTACCTTTCAGTGTTATTTCTTGTGATTCTAGCTTTTCTAATTGTAGTCTTTTGGCTTGTAATTCACTTTCGATGAAGACTAATTGCTTAGACCAAGCCTTGTTCATTTTGATTAATTCGGCTTTGATTTTTTTATTTTTATTGGCACGATTTAGAGTGGAAATATTGTGTAAAGCCTCTTTTAAAATAGGAATACGTTGTTCATAGTAAAGTATTTTTTCGCGGATTTGAGACTTTAGTCGCACGTTGCTGGTTGCGTGCTTCATCTCTTTTAATGCCGGCTCCAGTAATGAAAAAAGCTCGCGCTGTAAGTTAAAAGGAATCTCTTTATTGACTCGTATAAGGTCTAGGTCAGTATTTGCTGCAATATCCTCTAGGTTTTTAGAGGTACCTTTAAGCTTTTTATCCGCTTTTTCTAGTTGGGCTTTTATGTCTGCTTTTTCAGGCTCTGACTGAGCTGTTCTAAGCTGTCTTTTTAAGCTTTTGATTTCTTTTCTAAGCTGGTTTTGCAACTCTACGTAAGTGATTAAAGTCGATAATGTTTCATTCGTTAGTTGTTCGTTAAGTTTTTCTTGGGCGGTACGAATAGGGTCTTTGCCTTCATCCAAATTCTTTTTTTCTGCATAGGAATTGGAAATACAAAAAACGGCAATAAGAAGTATTGCTGTAGTTTTTTGTATCAATGGTTTTAAATATTTAGTTCTCATTGAGGTCCATTTAGTTTGTAATTTTTTTGCGTTAGAGTAGAAAATCAGCCTTAATCAGGATCTCCTTAAATGATGCCCAGTAATTTTATTAAAGGTGTACTGCTAAAGCGTCTAAGAGTTTAACAATATCATCTTTTGTATGCTTAGCAGAGAGTGTAACCCGTAAACGTGCAGTATCCTCAGGGATAGTCGGTGGGCGAATCGCTGTTACTAAGATACCACTATTACGCAAACGTTCACTGATTCTTACGGTTTTTTCAGTGCTACCTATCATGATGGGCTGGATGGCAGAATCTGATGGCATAAGTTCTATACCAAGTTCATCAGCTCCTTTTTTAAACTGCAGGATATGTTGATTTAGTTTTTCTCGTCGTTCACTATCTTGTTGAACAATCTTAAGGCTAGCTCGTGTTGCTGCTGCAATCGCTGGGGGCATTGCAGTGGTGAAAGTATAAGTGCGTGCGGTTTGAATGAGATATTCGATTAGCTCAGTGCTACCTGCTACAAAAGCACCCGTTGTTCCGATGGCTTTTCCCAATGTCGCCATTAAAATCGGGGCATTATCTTGGTTTAAATTTTCCTGCTCAAGAAGTCCTGCGCCTGTCTGTCCTAACGTGCCAAAGCCATGAGCATCATCTACCATTAACCAAGCATTATGTTGTTTAGCAATTTGAGAGAGTTGTTTCACGGAAGCAATGTCACCATCCATGCTAAAAACACCGTCAGTTAATATCATCGTGTTTTTGCTGGTATTTTTTGTATAGAGCTTTTCTAGGGCTTTAATGTCATTGTGCGCGTAACGTTTCGTTTTTGCATTTGAAAGTAAGCCAGCATCAATGAGTGAAGCATGGTTTAAACGATCTGCAAAGATCATATCTCCCCGTTCCATAAGAGCATTCACTACGCCCAAATTTGCCATATAGCCTGTTGAGAATAGTAAAGCTCTATCTCGCCCAGTAAACTCTGCCAGTTCTTCTTCTAATAACTGATGTTCGATTGAATGCCCATTAATCAAATGCGCCGCGCCACTGCCTATCCCATATTTATCAGCAGCTTGTTTGAATGCATTAAGAATATCGGGATGATTAGCAAGGCCTAGATAATCATTGCTACAAAAAGTGAGAAACTTCTCACCATTAATTGTCATGTGGGGCTGTTGGGGAGATTGACTAATATGAGCCTTTCTATAAAGGTGTTGTTGTTGCTTTTCTTTTAAGAAGGATTGGATAAGTTTAGGGTCGTTTTTCATTACTCGTTAATATAAACGACAGGCGAAAAAAAAGCACCTGAAGGTGCTTTTTT
>JALSLX010000109.1 GCA_026988095.1 Thiotrichaceae bacterium | reverse complement strand
CAAAGAAATGGACAATGCCAATTAGAAATTGGAAACCAGCATTGAATAGGTTTATTATCGAGTTTGAAGACCGACTAAAAGACTATGTTTAAAACGGGCAGTTACACAGAATTAGTTACAGTCTCCCGGTTTAAAGTGTTACCTATGTTCCAGTTGTTCACACCCCCCCTTTTTTTCGTTGATTTGTGTTTTTTAACCCTACTTCAGATACAAATCATCGAAAAAAAGGGGGGGTGGCTATCGTTAAATAGCTAATTTCTAAGTTTTTAGCCCCTTTCTAGTGCTTTTTCAATCAAACTTAGTAGTGCATTTGTTAATTCTTGAAAGTTATCACTTATTCCAAGGTCTTTACACTGAGTTATTTCTAAGTTTTCATAACCACAAGGGTTAATATCTTGAAATGGCGATAGATCCATATCAATATTTAAACTCAATCCATGAGTGGTACAACCTTTTGATACACGTAAGCCTAATGCTGCTATTTTTTGTTTATTGACATAGACACCAGGGGCTTTTCTATCGCTATAAGCATCAATTTTATGTTGGTTAAGTAACGCAACTAGGCAGTCTTCAATGAGAGTAACGAGTTGGCGAATACCGAGTTTTCTGCGGTGTAAATCTAATAGGAAATAAAGAACGAGTTGCCCAGGCCCATGGTAAGTGACTTGTCCACCGCGATCTACTTTTATGATTGGTATGTCAGATTTATTCAGGATATGACTTTCTTTGCCATTGCGTCCAAGCGTGAAAATAGGTGGGTGTTCAACGACCCATAATTCATCGACAGTATGACTATTACGCGCCAGTGTGAAATCTTGCATGGCTTGCCAAACGGGTTGGTATTCTTGTTTGCCAAGCTGATTTACTACAAACGATGAATACTCTACAGCGCCCAAAGTACCAGCTCATGATCGGTCAAATCTTGGTAGATTGCATCTAATTGGGCTTTATCCTTGGCATGGATATTTAGTGTTAGGCTAACGTACTTACCAGTCTTACTGATTTTATGTTTTGTGTCATCACTGATAAATTCAGGATCATGCTTTTTGGCAATCACCTCAATGCAGCTGTGAAATTCGGGGATAGCGACACCCATAACTTTTACAGGAAAGTCGCAAGGAAAATCAATGAGAGATTCTTCTTCAGATGGTTTATTAGTATCACTCATTAGTTAAACAACTTTTGAATGCTGCCAGTTACTTTTGACCAGAAGCCACCAGCATCGACAGAATCAAGTGCAAATAAAGGGATTTCTTTAATAATAGTAGCACCATCTTTAAAGATGGCTTTACCTACAATATCACCACGTTTAATGGGTGCATCAAGAGTCGTATCAAGTTCCATTAAACCCTTAAGATTTTTGTAACGTCCTTTTTGTACGGTAATGTAGAAGTCGTTCATTAGTCCAGCAGGGATAGTTTTTTTAGTTCCTTTCCAAATACGTGCTTCTGCGAGTACGGAACCCGAATCGTACAGTTTATGGGTTTCAAAGAAGCGGAAGCCATATTCCAGTAATTCTTGGCTGTAATCAGCACGCTCTTTTTCTGATTTTGTTCCTAGCATAACGGAGATTAAACGCATTCCATTGCGTTTAGAAGATGCAACTAAGCAGTATCCTGCAGATTCTGTATGGCCCGTTTTGACGCCATCTACAGTCTTATCACGCCATAAAAGTTTATTGCGGTTATATTGCTTTATTCCATTGTAGCTATAAGATTTTTTAGCATGAAGTTTGTAATGCTCGGGAAACTCTTTAATTAGAACGCGTGTTAGTTTGGCAATATCTCTTGCTGTTGTGTAATGGTTCTCAGCAGGCCACCCTGTAGCATTCATGAAGTGGGTAGAGTTCATGCCAAGCCTTTTCGCCCATTCATTCATTCGTGAAACAAACGCCTCTTCACTGCCCGCTATATGCTCAGCGAGTGCAACCGCTGCATCATTGCCTGATTGAATCACTAACCCTGATAACATCCTTTTTAGCGGAACTTTTTTGCCCGCTTCAACAAACATACGCGAACCTTCCATCTTCCACGATTTTTCGCTGATGAGTACATTGTCATCTAGTGAAATACTGCCTTTTTTTAGCGCATCATAAATTACATAAGCAGTCATTAATTTTGTGATGCTGGCAGGTTCTATTCTCTTATCCTGATTTTTTTCAGCTAATACAATACCGCTGTGAAAGTCTATCAGTAAATAACTACTAGCTTTAAGATCCGGTTCACTCGGGGCTTCATCTGCTGCATAAATGGGAGATATTGTAAATAAAACAATCAATAAAGTTGTTTGTAGGGTTTTAAATAAAACGTTCATAATGGTATAGAGGTGCTCTTTAGTTTTCTACAACTTTGAATTGGGTTAAGCCATCGCTGGTAAGGCTATTGGTTACTCTGTCGATGCTATCTTGTTTTTGATATGGGCCTAAGCGAACCATGTGTAATAGCTGACCACTCTTCGCTTTTCGAGATTCCATTGTCGCGCCTGGCAAGCCAATAGAGGATAGGCGCACAAATGTATCAAATGCCTTAGGTTGGCTAGTGTATGTGCCAACAACTACATAATAGTTTTTATTTGAAGTATTTATTTTTGTTGTAGGTCTTTTTTGATTGGTTCTAACGGATTGAGCAGGAGTTGCAGGTACTTTCAAACTGGGTGGGATGATAAGCTTTTCATTCACTGTAATGTTACTACTATTTTGTTGGCCAAAACTCATCATATTTCGAGCAGATTTTCCTGCCTTGTTGATAGTACTACAGCCTGATAGTGATATGCTTAATATTATTGTACTACTTAACAACAACTTGTAATTAGTCATTTCTAGTCCCCTTGTGAATTTATAATTTACTACAGCAATTAATGCGCCATTTTTTTGCGCTTTATTTCATTTGCTAGTTGATAAACTGCCATAGCATATTTAGGGCTATGGTTGTAACGTGTGATTACATAAAAATTATCACCTGTTATCCAGTATTCTTTGCCCTGAGATCCTTCTAATTCTAATAGTGCTACTCGTGTGGAGTTTATTTGTCCTTGTGCTTGTACTCCATATTGCGCAAGCTGTGGTAATGAGTGAGTAGGTTTATTAGCTTTTGTATTGACGATTTTACCATAAAACTGCCCTACGATACGAGCGGGAACAGTAACATCGCCTCTTGTCTTCCAGCCATGCTTTGCAAAGTAGTTAGCCACACTACCGATTGCATCTTCTGGGTGCCATAAATCACGGTGTTTATCGCCATTAAAATCAATCCCAAAATTTCTATAGCTGCTTGAAATAAACTGTCCTAAACCCATTGCTCCTGCATAAGAGCCCTTTAAACTAAAAGGATTAGGGATACGTTCTTCACGAATAAAATGTAAGAAATGATCTAGCTCGTTGGTATAAAATTTTTCACGTTTTGGAAAGTCCATTGCTAATGTTGTTAGACTTCGAAGCACATTATGTTTACCAGTGTGACGACCATAAAACGTTTCCACACCAATAATAGCAACAATAATTTCAGGGGGTACTCCAAATTGTTGGCTCGCTGCTTGCAAAACACGTTGATGTCGATTCCAAAATATGACACCAGCAGCAGCACGTTTTTCGGTGACGAAAATGGGACGATACTGTTGCCAAGGCTTAGCTTCTGCAGGTGATTGTACTTTAGCTAAAACATTTTCATCACGTTGAACATTAGAGAAGGTTTTTATTAATGTCTGACGATCAAAACCTTTATCTATCATGCGGTTTATAAATTTTTGCATTGCAGGATAGTATAGATAGTTATTTTTAACATCTGCAACGGTGATGGTTTGATAACTGCCGGTAAGTAGTAAAATAAAAAATATTTGTTTGAAACTAATATTCATTCTCATTTATATCCTTATTATTGTGATGATTGTCCATAGCCTTTTTTGCGTTTTTTCATACCCATAAGAAAACCGAATGCGGCCATGAGTGTTACTAAAGATGTTCCACCATAACTGATTAATGGCAATGGCACACCAACGACAGGTAAAACGCCACTGACCATGCCTGTATTGACTAAAAGGTAGATAAAAAAGGTTAAACTTAAACTGCCACCGAGAAGCCTTGCAAATGTATCTTGCCCTTGTGATGCTAAGTACAAACCACGCCAAATAATAAAAATATACAGCCCAAATAAAATGATATTACCTAATAGTCCAAACTCTTCCCCAAAAACAGCGAAGATAAAATCAGTATGGCGTTCTGGTAGAAAATCTAAGCGTGATTGATCACCATTTAACCAGCCTTTTCCATAAACTCCTCCAGAGCCAATCGCGATTGTTGATTGAATGATGTGATAGCCAGAACCTAAGCGGTCAGCATCGGGGTTGAATAAGGTTAATACACGTTGTCGCTGGTAATCATGCATTCCAAAATAGAATATTAAAGGGGCAGCAATCATAGCTGATACGGCAGTCGCGGCTAGCCATTTCCAAGGTAGACCTGCAAAATAAATAACAAAAAAACCTGCTGTTCCTACGAGTAATGCTGTGCCTAAGTCGGGTTGCTTTACAATGAGAAGCATAGGTACAAGCACTAAAATGCTTGCGATAAAAACATCTTTAAAGCTTGGCGGTAAATTTCTTTTTGAGAAGTAACTTGCTACCATCATCGGCACAGCGAGTTTCATTACTTCGGAAGGTTGAAAGCGCAAACTACCAACCTCTAGCCAACGTTGTGCACCTTTGCCCATCGTACCTTGAACTAGAACTAAAATAAGAACAATAACACCAAATAAATAAATCCAAATGGACCAGCGATTCAGCATTTCACTGGGTATTTGTGATGCAATTAGCATGACGAGTGTTGCCAGTATTAGATGAATAGTATGTGTATTCATCATAGCTTCATTTTCACCTGTAGCACTAAATAAAATAGCGGTACCAAGTGAAATTAATAATATTAAGGCGACAATTAAAACAAGGTCGATAGCAATTAACCAACGATAAATGATTGTCCCAATATTATTATTCATTGCTCGCCTACGGTTTTTTTCTGGGTTTTAGCTTCTTGTTTCAGTCTAATTTCTTCTTTTTGTTTGTCAGTAAGTAAATAAGTATCAAGTAGTTCTCTTGCCAGTGGTGCGGCTACTTTACTCCCACCTCCGGCATTTTCTGCAATGACAGCTATAGCGATACGTGGGTTTTTCAAGGGCGCAAAGCCAACAAACAAAGAGTGGTCATGCAGTTTTTTTCGGAGTTTGCTTGCATCATAAGTTTTATTTTGAGCAATACCAAAGACTTGCGCAGTACCTGTTTTACCAGCAAAACGATATTTCGCGCCTGCGCCAGAGCGTCTTCCTGTACCGTGTTCGCCGTGTACCACATTGACCATTCCTCTTATTACATCATCCCAATAGCGTAGTTTTGTGACCCCAATGGACGGCAATTGTTCCGGAGTTACTAACTTTTCGGGTAAATTTCGAGAAATTCGTGTTGCGCGCAAGATATGAGGGCGAAACTTGCGCCCATGCATTGCTAGTGTTGCTGTAGCATAAGCGAGTTGTAGAGGAGTAGCTGTAAAGAAGCCTTGCCCAATACCTGTATTAACAGTATCACCAGGATACCAAAACTTATCGTATCGTTTACGCTTCCACTCAGCTGTTGGCATTAATGCAGAACGTTCACTAGGTAAATCAATGCCTGTCTTTAATCCAAAGCCAAATCGATTCATTGCTTTAGAGTAGCGCTTGATGCCCATTCTAAAGGCGAGATCATAAAAATAAACATCACATGATTGGTAGATAGCACGGTTAAGGCTTATGTGTCCATGTCCTACTTTTTTCCAGCATCTAAATCTGTGTTTATTACCTGGAATTTGGAAAAAGCCTTTTCCATTTACAGTGCTAGAAGGTGTAACAACACCTGCATTTAAACCTGATAGCGCTGCCATTGGTTTTATAGTTGAGCCAGGTGGGTAAGAGCCCTGTAGGGCACGATTATATAAAGGTCTGTCAGGGTTATCTCGAAGTGCATTGTAATTAGAATAAGAAATACCATTAACAAATAAGTTGGGGTCAAAAGCTGGCATACTTGCCATCGCTAAAACCTCTCCATTTTGTGGGTCAATTGCTACAATAGCGCCATTATACTCTCGTAATAATTCCTCTGCTTTTACTTGTAATTCTAGGTCGATACTTAAATATAAATCTTCGCCTGCAATGGGTGCTTCATCATCCAGCTTTAGTTGGGGTTTTCCATGTGCATCCACCTCCATTAGCTCATAGCCTGCTTTACCATGGAGCCGTGATTCATAGTATTTTTCAATTCCTGTTTTGCCGATATGAGTGCTGCCTTTATATTCTTCTTTATTAACATTTTTGAGGTCTTTTTTATCTATACGACCTACATAACCCAGTAAATGACTGGCAACAGATCCTAATGGGTAATTTCGTTGTACACGAACGCTGACGTTAAAACCTTCAAATCGGAGACGATTTGCTGAAAAGGCCGCAATCTCTTCCTCGGTTAAATTTTTCCGTAAAACAACAGCTTGAAAACGAGAGTTTACTCGCAGTTTCTGTTTAAATTTAGCTACATCTTGAGGCGTGATTGGCAGGAGTTGCATAAGGCGCTTTAACATGCCATCCATATCTTTCACATCATCACGCTTAGCATCTAAAACATATTCAATATGATTATCTGCTAGGAGCGCGCCATTACGATCATAGATTAAACCGCGAACAGGAGGAATAGGGATACGTTTTTGATAGTTTTCTTTGGAGAGTTTGGTGTAATGCTCAAAACTAGTGACTTGTAAAAAAACAAGGCGTAAAAGAATAAACGCTAAGGCGATAAAAACAAGGGCGGCGGCAACAAAAGCACGCGAGCGAAACAGGCGATATTCCGCGCGCTCACTTTTTATAGTTACCCGTTTTTCCATATGCCCCTTTGTTTGTCATATCTCCAATATTGGAGTATAGTTTTTTTGAAAATGTTTAAACCTGAATCCGTGACTTCAATGCGGATATCAGGGTGTAAGATATTGATTTAGCACAAGATTTTCAAAAAGATTAGCGTCACCCGTAGTTTAAGCGAGTATTTTTAAATTCTTAATTAATCAATAGTTTGTGTGCTGCGTCGTAGTGAAGTCACGGATTCAGTTTAAAGGCTATCTTGATACATTTTAATACTGTCTAAAATAATCTGTTTAGCCACGGCAGCATCATCCCAACCATCAAGCTTCACCCATTTGTCTTTATCAAGAACCTTGTAGTATTCAAAGAAGTGCTCAATCTGATCCATCAACAATGGTGGTAAATCTTTATAGCTTTGAATGTGGTCGGATGCGGAGTGTAAACCATGAGCAGGAACTGCTAAAATCTTAGCATCAATACCTGCTTCATCTGTCATGTTCAAAACACCAACAGGGCGAGCAGGAATAACACAGTTATGAACCAATGGTGTTGGCGTCACAACCAAAACATCCATTGCATCACCATCATCTGCTAATGTATGTGGAATAAAGCCGTAATTAGCAGGGTAAAAAATTGGAGCCGACATAAAGCGATCTACAAAAAGCGCACCACTTTCTTTTTCTATTTCATATTTTACGGGTGATGAGGCTGCTGGTATTTCAATAACAACATTTACAATATTTGGAACATCGCTTCCTACTTCAATATTATCAAAAATCATTTTTATCCACTTTTAGCTTAATTAAACGACGCATTATAACGGCTGATAGCGTAAAAAGTACCGCTTTCCTACCTTTCTGACATTAAATAATTGAATTGAGGGTATTTATAGCTTTCCGGCTTCTATTTTTTGCTTTTTTGTGCGGCTTAGGTGTTAAGAGTTTCACTCTAATAATTAAGTTATCAGTTTTAAACAACAAAACGGTAAGTTTACAAAAAGTAAATTGTTACACCTTTCGAAGGAAGTGTTGATGTTGCTTGAAGCATCTTGATTAGTATGAAAATTACACAAAATGTCTAAAAACAGAGGTGATAGAATTAAAAAATTCAAAATCATGCTTTAATACGCCATCTTTCAACAAAATAGATACACTATGAGTTCATTAAGCGATCAATTATTAAAAGCTGGTCTTGTTACCGAAGAGCAAGTCAAAAAAGCGACAGAAAAGCCGAAACGAAAACCTAAGCTAAAGCAAAAAAAGACTTTTGTTAATAAAGCACCAAAGAAACAGGCTGAGCAATCAGATCTTGCAAAGTTTTATGGGGAACGTAAGCAGCTCGAAAATAAAGAAAAGCAAGAGCTTGCTCGAAAAAAACAAGAAGCGGCAAAACTCAAAAAAGAAATGAATGACAAAACGAATAAACTAATTTCTGACAATTTACTCAATAATGATGAGGCCGAAATTCGTTTTAACTTTGTTGTGGGGACAAGTATTAAATATCTATTTGTAACAGAAAAACAGCAAGATGAGCTAGTGGAAGGAAAACTGGCTATCACTTTTTTGGCAAGCAAACGTAGTTTGATTCCTGTTGAAATTGCTAAACAAATTAAAGAAATTAACCCTAAGAAAATTGTAATTATTCCCTCTGATCGATGACTTAAATCAAATAAATTGAACCTTGTTGGTCGGTGCTCTACTATAGTGGAGTCTTATACGGATATTATTTTAATTAGAGGAGCTTCAAAATGGGTATGATTTCAGATTTTAAAGAGTTTGCATTAGGCGGAAGCTTAATTGATATGGCAACCGGTATTATTATTGGTGTTGCTTCTGGCAAGTTAATTTCATCATTAGTTAGTGATGTAATTATGCCACCAATTGGTGTTGCATTAGGCGGTGTTAACTTTGCAGACCTAGGTATGAAGTTGGCTGATGTTGGTGGCGGTGATAAAGGACTTGATCCAATTATGCTTAAATGGGGATCATTCGTACAAAATTTTATCGACTTCTTAATCATTATGGCAGTTGTATTTATTATTGTTAAAATAGCAACACGTAACGATAAGCCAGAGCCAGAAGAAGAAAAAGGCCCTTCACAAGAAGACTTACTAACTGAGATTCGTGATGCGCTTGTAAAAAAGTAAAATCATTAAGTTGAGTTTTTAAAAAAGGGGATGTATTCATAGAATGCATCCCCTTTTTTATTTCTAATTTCAGTAGGTTATTTCGATCATTCATAATAAAATCATTTCATGTCACTAAATGTATCCATTGCACAAGTAAATCCTATCGTTGGTAGTTTTAAACATAATACTCAACTTGTATTAGATGCTATCTCACAAGCAAAAAAAGAGAACGCAGATGCTATTCTTTTTCCCGAATTAGTCATCACAGGCTATCCACCTGAGGATTTGCTATTTCGCCCAGCTTTCTTAAAAAAAGTTGAAGATACCTTAGAGAAAATCGCAAAAGCGGTAAAAGATATAACTGTCGTTATCGGTGCGCCATTAGAAAAAGAAGGTAAATTATTCAACGCAGCTTGTGTAATGCAAGACGGAAAAATCACCCAGACCTACGCAAAACAACATTTACCTAACTATCGTGTATTTGATGAAAAACGCTATTTTAGACGCGGTAAAGAAAGCATGGTTGTTGATATAGCAGGACATAAGGTTGGATTGCTAATCTGTGAAGATATTTGGATGGAAGCCCCTGCACAAGACGCCAAACAGACAGGCGCTGAAATACTCTTCGTATTAAATGCATCACCATTTCGTTCAAATAAAACGGTTGAGCGCCTAAATATACTGGAAAAACGTTCTACTGATAATGAGCTTCCTATTGTTTATGCCAACTTAGTTGGCGGGCAAGACGAATTAATTTTTGATGGTGAGTCACTGGTCGTTGACCCCGCAGGACAGCTAATTTTTCAAGCGCCTAGCTTTGAAGCGGGCATATTCACGGTTAATGTTCCCTTTAAAAAGTCGCTCAGCGCGATAACACCACGGACACAAAACAAACTTGCCAATATTTATAATGCGCTTGTATTGGGTGTAAAAGATTACGTTAACAAAAATGGTTTTCCAGGTGTGATGTTAGGTTTATCAGGTGGTATTGATTCTGCTCTTACTATGGCTATTGCCGTTGATGCTTTGGGTGCTGAGAATGTCGAAGCGATAATGATGCCCTTTCGTTATACCGCCGATATCAGTAAACACGATGCTGCACAGCAAGCGAAAACGCAGGGCGTAAAATACCGTGAGATACCTATCGAGTCAATTTTCAATAGCTTTACCGATGCGCTCTCAAAAGAATTTGATGGCATGGAGAATGATGTCACCGAAGAGAACCTACAAGCAAGATCACGTGGCGTAATCCTTATGGCAATGTCGAATAAGCTGGGTAAAATGCTCTTAGCAACAGGCAATAAAAGTGAAATGGCGGTGGGCTATGCAACGCTTTATGGTGATATGGCAGGAGGCTACGCACCGTTAAAAGACGTGTTCAAAGTTACTGTCTATGATTTAGCGCGCTATCGCAATAGCATTGGTGATGGTGATTTACTAACGGGCGAGTCTGCCTCATACAAGGAGATTATTCCAGATCGCGTTATTACACGCCCGCCATCAGCCGAATTAGCAC
>JALSLX010000108.1 GCA_026988095.1 Thiotrichaceae bacterium | reverse complement strand
CCTTTTTGTTTGTAGTTATTTTCATCAAAATCTTCATCGCTAAAGCCTTCAAGGTTATAACCTACTTCTAGCCATGCGTTTTTAGTAGGTGTCATGCCAATAGATACGCCAGCTACTTTTTCTGTTGTTTTACTCTTCCAGTCGTGTAGATAGCCTATTCTTGCTCCTATATCCCATTTTTTATTAATATCGTGCCTGATTTCTACTGTGCCTGTGTCGATAGTTGTTTTGTGTTCTTCTTGTTTGTTTCTATCAATGATGTGTTTGATGCCATGATGAACACTAATCTGTGTTTTATCTGTTATTTTCTGATTGAAGTGCATATTGTGGACTACTTTTTGGGTGTGTGAATTTATACTGGTAGAGCCACTTTTATTTTCTTTTTTATCAATAAAGTCTAATCGATTAAAGAAGATGAAACTTTTTTCTTTAGGGTGCCATGCGCTACCCAAACTTATTTTTGACTTCTTATCGAATTCACCGTCTCTATTTTCTGAATTAGTGTAATCAAAGGATGCGCTTACTTGCTTTCCATTTTTTATATTGTGAATTAATCCAAAGCGGAAATTAAGTTTATTAGTTATATCGCCTTTTCGAAGTTCAACGCGACTTGTCCAATCCCAGTCTTTGAATTTAGAACCTAAGCCGACAGAAAAAGCAGTGTAGTCATCTTGCTGCGCCCCTTGAATTGCAGGTTCATTATCATTGAGACGTTTTTGGGTGTTATTAAGTGTTTTTGCATGGTCAATAGCAATGTCCGCATGTAGATTTTTTGTTATTTGTATACGTTGATTAAGCCCTGCACTGGCATAGTCTCTAATTCCTTCATTGGAGACTTCTTTGGTGTAACTGGTTTTTGCTTTAGCGCCTTTCCAGAGAGATTGAGTCAGTCCAACACGTGAATTCTGGGTTTTCACTTTTCCACTGTCTGTTAGCTCATATTCTGCAAAAGCGGTTGTGTTTTGAGTGAGGTTTATATCAACGCCAATAATCTTGCGATTAGGGCTTCGTTCCCCTGTATTAGAGCTATTGAGATTTTCTTCTATATTGGTACGGAAACTGATTTTGCCATTCTTGGTAGTGTAGCGACCACCCAAGAGTACAGTGTTATTAGAAAGGGTTTTGTCTTCAATTGTTTCTTTGCTGTGACGTAATCCAGCACTTAGCTCAATTTGTTTATTTTGATGCTTGATATTTACTTCAGCTAGTTGTCTTTTATTGTCATTGCTAAGGTTTGTTTGTTGTGAGATTTCTGTATTTAAACTAATCTTATCATTAATTTTATACTTTAATTCCGCGCCAATTTTTTTCGTACCATTTTGACTACTTTGCTTAATAATCCCAAAGTTTTTACTCTGTTTACGGTAGTAAATTCGGGCTTCCATATCTGCTCTTTCTTTTTCTAGCTCAATAATTTCAGCTTGTGTAGACTGAAAGTCACTTGCTGTTGTTTTTGATTGAGCTACTTCAATATGCAGTTTGGTATCGGCGGTGAGTTTGTAGTTGGCATCAAGTGCAATTAATGAATCGTTTTTAGCATTATCACGATTTACTATGATGCTGCTAAGACCTACTTCTAGTTTTTCATTGTCTGTTTTTATCGCTACACGACCACCCATTACAGTTTCTTTATTGGAGTCTTCATCGCTATCATAGTCAACAACTATGAATTGGGGGTTAAAGTTACCGTCGCGCCCAGTGATAGGGAATTTGAAGAAGAGAGTACCAGCTTCATAATCTATGTCGTAATCACGGTAACGTGTTAATACACGGCTTTCGATAATTCTTTCAGAATGGAAGCGATCACGTGTTTCAATTTTAATCGTCTCACTATTTGCAATAATATTATTGTTGGTTTGATTGTTGGTTAAATAATATAGCCCAGATGTTCCATCACCAGGAATTTCTTTATGGTGATGTTTATTACGGGTTTCACTAATAAATGCACTATAGCTATAGTTTCTACCTTTGTACTCAGATTTTATTCCATTTAGAACACGTTCATATTTTGCGAGTTCTGTAATATTCATGGTGGTATTAAAATCACCAAATAGGGCGTAGAAGTTATCTTTTTCTATTTTAAGGTATAGCTTACGAGAGCTAGGTGCATTGTATTGGCTGTTACTATTATCGGCATAAAGAGTATACCAAGCATCTGGGTCAATATTGCCGTTGAGCTGAGAGCCAACTTCTTGTTTTTCTTTATGAGTGTCGTAAGCTATCGTTAAAAGATATTTACCTTTTACTTTACCCTGCGCATAAAAAGCAACTCGCCCATTTTTAGAAAAAGTATCTGCTTTATCAAGTGCTTCTAAGCTTTTCATATTTCCGCTGAGCTTGTTATGCGCGAGTGTTCCTTCCACTAAGCCTACTAAGATCCATTCTCGAAGTTTTGGCTTTATCCATGCTTTGATTGTCTTGCTTTTAGAGTCAGGAAACTTGATTTTTAAAGAAACTGCTCCTGATTGAGTTGTTGGGTTTAATTGAATTCTGGCAATACCATCTTCTTCAACAATATATTTATAAGTACCTGAAAGTGAATCATTTTTATTTAATGTATCTTTTGTTTTGACTAAAGCGTTCTTAACTTGGAATTGGTTGCTTTCAAGGCTGAAATAACCGTGTGTGCCAGTGCGCAGGCGAAAACCATCTTTGTCTTTTGGTGATAAAGCAATTACGGGTATTGTTTTTCCATCAGCGACTAATATGGATTCATCAGCCAAGAATTCTGCTGATGTAGCCTCACCTGAAAAGTGAATATTGTGTGTTTTTCGTGCTATTTCTTTTCCTGATTTATCTTTTAAAACGACCAGTAATGTATTGTTTATATTTTTGATATTGATATCAACGCCTTTCCAACGACGAATCGTTACTGTGCGCTTTTTATTAGTGTTACTACCATCGTAATTTAGGGGGCTGACTTTTCCACCGTTTAAGTAGACTTCTACTTTATATAAAGGGGAGCTTTTAATGAGAATTTTTATGGACGCGACTGATGGTACATAATTGTTTTTTGGCCAAAGTATTTCAAAGCCCTCAGGTGCAGTTCTTAGATATTTTTTGCCATAAAGCTCAAGTGGATTAATTTTTTTAGCTTTTGGCTTTTTTAATGCAACTTTATCTTGTTTTACTTCAGTGAAGCCTGCTTGTTTTTGCACATGAAAACTCACGTGCCATAAGACACCTGCTTGTAAATCCACAAATTGTGAGCGCGCATTACCCGCGTATCGCGTATTACCTTGGCATATAATGGGTTCGTAACCAGAAGGGAGACTGCTCTCGTCAATTTGTAGAACATGTTTTCCTGCTTTAACACCTTCCATGTGCCAGAAGCCTTCTTCATCGGTTAAGACGCTACGCCCTGTTTCCATGAAAATACGGGTATCTTTTAATACTTTTGCATCTTTTCCAGTCTTACAACCAACATATATACGTCCAGATAGTATATTTTTACTCTGCATAAGGTCATCTTTAATCATAACCGAGGCTTTGGCTTGATTAGACTTGAATTTGCCACTTTCAATTATGGCTATATTTATTGATTTACCAATTTGAACACCCGCTGTGATTTTGGTGAGATACTCTATCGACCATGACTCACCAGAGGTCATTCGACCAAGTTTAAAATTTATCGTTCTACCATTGCTTGTTACGCCTGTTTTAAGGGGTACGCCATTTAAACTTGCTGTATTGGGTACATATCTAAAACCTAGCGGTAATAGATCATTTAAGTTAAGTTCTGGTATCGTGTAGTTACTAGCATTGTTGAAGCTAAGTGTGTACCTCACTTGCTCACCAATTGATGCTGATTTCTTGTCAGCTGTTTTACTCAACACGAGAGGCGTATTGGGGATGACTAAAGCTGCTGTTGCACTGGTGTCAGTAGTATCTTCTTCATCACGATATGTGACAGTTATATGGCTACCTTCCTGTAATGATAATACGCCATTTTGTACTTTTGTTTTATCAGATGTTGCAGCAATAACACCTACAAAAACTCCAGAATCAGGGCTTGTTTCTTGTAGCAACAATACTTCTTTATCATTAGTGCCTGGTATCTCAATTGTTACAATTATTGTTTGGATAGTTGTTGGGTCTGTATTTTGATCCAAATCTTTTACTTCAATAACGATAGGGTCTAATGGTGTATATTCTTCGGCATCAATGACTAGCTGAGGTGTCGGTAACGAGATAACACTACCATCGGCTAATGTAATTGAGGTTACTTCTTGCCAATGCTTTCCTCCACTTTGATTGTCATTGTATGACGTTGGAAGAATAGGTGTTTCAATACCATCTTCATGTATTTTTAGAAACCTAATGGTCGAAGGTGTGCGTACTTTAACCGTTGCGGATGAAATTTCAGATTCTGTAAACTCACCTTTTGCTTGTGCGGTATTGATAGCATCACCAATAATTGCATTTTGTGTCACTAAAACTTCATAAGTAATAGTAAGCGTTTTACCTTTTCCTATCGTGTTAATTGAAAAACTTAATTGGTTATTATTCAATTGAATAGCTGGTATCGATGATGTTCCAGCAACATAAGCAAAGCCAGTTGGAAGAGTATCGGTAATGACAATATCAGATTGGGTATAATTTTCTGGGTTGCTTACGGTAATGGTATATATCGCAGTCTTACCAACCAATACTTTTGCTGTATTAACCGATTTACTAATGTGTATAATGTCATCTCTTATTTTTACACTGACAGTAGCTGTGTTTGAATCGGTGGCGGTATCGCTTGTTATTATATTTGCACTATTAACGGATACATTTGATCCGTTACGGCTGTCAAGCTTAGCTTTATAGCTAAGTGTCCATTGTGTATTAGCGGGAATATCTCCCAAGTTAAATGAAAGACCATTGCTAGTATTTGCTGTAATAGGCGTGTTGTTGAGTAAAGCACTATTAGCAATATAGCTTAGCCCTGCAGGCAAATTATCGTTTAAAACACTATTGGTAACTTCTGTACTATTTGGATTGTTAATCTTTAATTGATATTCAATGATGTCGCCAATGCTAGCTATTTGTGTGTTTGCTTGTTTTGATAGTATTAGAGGCTGATCTGCAGGTTTTGTTACTAGAGTCGAAGCTTGCGCTATTTGCGATGTGGCAGTATCTGTGCGGGCTGTTGCTTTATTTAGCTTTACTCCTTCTGTAATAGCTTCAAGTTGATAACTGACTATCCAGGTGCTGTTCGCTGGAATGTTTCCCAGTGTGAGTTTTAATAGATTGCCAGAATATAAAATATTTGGATTGGGTATCGCTATATTGTTTAATTTAGCTGTTCCAGCGCTATAAGTAAGACCTGTAGGCACAACGTCATCAAGGACGAGATTATTCAGCGCCGTAGAATTTGGATTCTGAATGCTAAGTGTATAAGTGATTAAATCTCCAATTTCTACACTACTTGCACTAGCTTGTTTGCTAAGAGTGATTATATCTGTGGGAGTAACAACGGTATCTTTTGTAAATTGAACGCTGTGTGAAACTTGGTTGGGTATTCCGCCTATGGAGTAGTTTGCTGTTGCAGTATTGGTAATGAGTGTTGCTGCAACAGCAGGGCTACTTGTAATGATAATTGCTGAGTAAAAAATAATACAGGCAAGCACACACAAACACTGGCAAATATTTTTCAACTCTTTTGCCAAGCCAGTAAACGAAACTCGTTTGTTGGAATTGTGGTTAATGTAATTCATATATGCTTGTTTTTATTATTTAAATGCACTTATCCCACCTAGATTTTCTAGGTGGGGAGTACTTTAATTATTCAGGTGTTAATTAATTTTTGCATAAAAAGTTACTGTGCCTGTTGCGCCAGCTGCGACAGTCATTCCCGTTGCACTAATGCCAGGTGCAGCAGGAGATGCGCCAATAACTAATGCAGCATTTAAGACACAAGCACCACCACTATCAGCAACGCAAGCTGCGGGTGTAGTGGAGTAGGTCATATTAGCTGGAATATAGTCAGAGACAGAAAGACCAGTCGCATCAGCGGTTCCTGTAGTGTTATCTATGGTGATTGTGTATTTAATAATCGCCCCAGGAATACGCTTAGGGTTAGTTGTTAAGTTAAATGGGTCGCTATCAACAGCTGATGCTTTAGATATGGTTAACTTGGCTGCTAGAATTGTATAAGTATTGGTAGCAGAGTGCTTTGCATTTCTTGTTTGATCACCAGAAACTGTACCATTAGGACTATCCGTTGCTGTGCCCGCATCATCAGCATAAACAATATCCATTGTGCCAGCTGTATCAGTTCCTGTGGTTTCAGCAGCTACGTTTGCAGAAGCTAGGAGGTCAACTAAAGAAGCCTTGCCATCAGAAACGGTGCCACCATTACTGGCTGGAATATCACATTGTACAGTGACTGCTGTTGTCGCATCAGCGGCTAAGGTTACGGGTGATGCAGGTGAGGTTACTGTACAGCCCGTTGTGTCAAAGTCATCACCAGCTACTGTACCTGTTGTTGTTAGTGTGAAAGCTTCCGTACTATTACCTTCGTTTGTGAGAACATAAGTGATGCTTTGGCTAGTTGCAGATGGTGAAACATTAAAAGGACCAGCATCAGCAGTTACAAGAAGGTCAACTTTTTTATCGACGACAAACGTTGTTGCTGAACCTGCACCAGGAACACTGTTTCCGCCAGGTGAGCTTTCAATGGCGGCTTGTGGTGTGCCACCAACAGAATAGCTAATTGATGCTGTATTATTAATTGTTGTATTCGCCGCAGTTCCAGCTGCTTGCACACCACTAGTCATTGCGGTTAAAACCGCTATGCTGAGTAAACTTTTCATTATTTTAATTTTCATTTTATTTCTCTCTTTAAGGTTTGTGTTTATTTTTCATTAATAAAAATTGATACATTTATTATTATTGATTTTGGTATCAACGGGTTATCGCAGGCGAACTCTAAATGCTACAGCCTGTTTTTCTTTTGGCGCTAGATTCCCTAAGTAGTGCCAACGGATATGGGTGTAATCAGAAGGTTTGGCAGGGTATAACTTACCATCACTCCCTCTTACTTTTAGCGTGCCTGCTTTCCCATAGTGTTTTCCTCCATCGACTGAGAATACTGATTGTGTATTCTTGCCTTGGGCAGAATGAGGTAGATAAACCGTATGCTTAGGGATTGGATTAACAATATTGATATTCCCAGCTGATTTATTACTGATATTTTCGAAGAAGGTGTTGTATTGAACAATATCTCCTGGTAAAACTTTTGTAGCAGGGATAAATTTATAGGATTTTTTCCCTGCTTTGGTCTCAATCACCATCTTTTGTACTTTTGAAGTAACTTTTAAAGAGCCTTGTTGCGCAGCATTGGCTTGAAAGCCAAATAGTAATAATGCTAATAGCGATGCAGTTGTCAGTTTTTTTAAGTATTTATTGTTTGTCATTTTAATCTCCATATTTTTCTTTTTTTAATTAATCACATACGTTAGTAATATTTCATTTTGGTTGCCAGCATTAATGTTGCCAAGATTAATAGTTGCAGTATTGGCTGATGTAAAACCATAATCTGCGTTATCTGCATCGTTGTTGTCTGTAAGCCCTGATCCATTTAGTTTAATGGTTGCTGGTTTATAAGTGAGGTCAGCGGGTGTTATATCTGTGATCACTACATTATTGATAATGCCAATACCACTTGTAGTAACTTTGATTTTGTAGGTAACTTCTGAGCCTGTTACGGCATTATTGCCACCACCAGAATCTTTCACTTCGAAGATACTTTTGTCGATTGCTAAAGTAGGGGGCGGTGTTGTTGTATTTGACGCAATATAGTTTGCACGTGCTGAATGTGCCGCATCACGATTGGCATCATCTGTACCTGTACCATCGGCAAATACAGTATCGACTGTGCTTGCATTGTCGGCTGTGGCTGATTGTGTAGTTGGACTACCATCAATATTTTTTTCAGCATTAACAAGTAATGAAAGTATGGATGATTGTCCAACAAGAATAGGTGAGCCACCATTATTCAGGGGAATATCACACTTGATACTAACTGATGCTTGTTGATCTGCTCTAAGCTTTATATTTCCTGTCGTTGGTAATACAACGCTGGGTAGTGGAGTACCAGGTGATACAGCCGTCACGGTAGTGGTACAGTTGCTGGTGTCAAAATCATCTGTCCCTAATGTGCTATTGGGAGTGAGTTTAAACTCTTGTGAATCATTGCCTTCATTAACAAGTGTAAAGTTTAATTCTGCTTGTGAGTAACCTAAAGCAGCATTGGTGTCTCCATTACTTGTGATGCTGAGGTCTATCT
Organism: Thiotrichaceae bacterium; assembly: GCA_026988095.1. GTDB lineage: Bacteria > Pseudomonadota > Gammaproteobacteria > Thiotrichales > Thiotrichaceae > Cocleimonas. Next base: position 503 of record JALSLX010000108.1, on the reverse strand, counting down.
TTCTATCTACCTTAAACACTGTGCCTATGCCGTTGCCAATGCCAGGGGTACTGTTGCCTGCTGGGGAGCTTTCGATGGGTTGTTGGGTTATTCCAGCAATATCATAGCTAACCACGACGGTATTTGAGATATCAATACCTGCAGCTACGCCCTGAGCATTTAGGGTATTAGGAAGAAACATAATTGATAGGCACAGCGAAGATAGCACCAAAATTGGTGCTGCTCTAAACCCAAGGATACTTATAGGGTTATACTGATGGTGACTTACGATATATTTCATTATTTTTAGTATAAAATTTAAAAAACTTACGGGGTACTGTATGAATCGATACCCCAAATGTTTCTTAACGCTGTACAGCTACTCCACTATTACTATTATAGATTTATACGGTCTAAAAAATTAGACTCTCTGATTTTAAGAGGGAGGAGCTTAATAGGAGATGAATATTGTCGTGAAAACGAGTTGATATAGAATTTTTTGTTATATTTTTATACCACCCCTC
>JALSLX010000107.1 GCA_026988095.1 Thiotrichaceae bacterium | reverse complement strand
TGATTTATCAGCTCATAGAGCTCAATGCTTGCATCAAACTCATTAATAAGGCACATTCAAACAGGGTTAATACAACTCACGGCGGTTCCTACAACAATACCTCTGACAACGTGCGGTGCGCTATTCGCAATAGGAATCATCCCAACAATCGAAACAACAATATTGGGTTTCGTTTGGTATGTGAGTGAGTTCTCCATAGCTTTACTTTTCTCATTAAGAGTTAACGGCTTGTATTTAGAAAATTGACTTATTCAAGGATAGTCAACGGTGATATAAGACCAAAGCCAGCTTGTGTTAGCCCTGATCACAATGGTTGTTGTAATTAATCCACTCTGGTCAAATAAAGAAAAATGCCCACCCTATCTTAATTGCTACGGTGTGGCATATTATTTAACTGCTAAATAGTATGAAGTGATAAACACTATGACGGACAAAAACAAATCAAAAAACACCGCAAGTTTTGGGCATGATGCGCTTTGCGCGCAATTAGTCAATAGACTCAATGCTCAGTTTAAAGAACCAAAGCGTAATATTGAGCCATCGTTAGTCATCGGTTTGTTTGGTGAATGGGGTAGTGGAAAAAGCCACTTACTAAATTTGATTGAAAAACATTATGATGAGAGTGATGAATGTAAAAATTCAGTAACCATTCCCATTGCCTTTAATCCGTGGCGCTTTGAAAAAGAAGACCATCTTATTATACCGCTGATGAAAACCACAGAATTAGCACTAAAAGCATATGCAAATAAGAAAGAACACTGGTTAAAAGAGGCTGCAAGCGACGTACAAGGTGTAATCGTAAATATGGTAGATGATACTGCTCGACTTTGCGCTGTATCGGTGATCGCCTTTGTTGCTAATTTAAAAGTAGGCTTATCATCTACTCAGCTACTTGATGGCGATAAAATTGTAAAAACCTACCAGCATTATGCTGATAAAAAACAAAAAGAAGATACTGAAGCTGAAAAGAAGGCGGCAGAAGAATCAAAGATATTTGATGACTTGAACTCCCTTTACTTCAATTTTCATCACAAGTTAAAAAAAGCCATTGGGCATGATAAAAAAGAACAAGATGCCCCCAAAATAAACTTACTATTTTTAATCGACGATATTGATAGATGTCTACCCGAAAAAGCCGTAGAAATGCTCGAATCCATCAAGTTGTTTTTAGATGTTGAAGGTTGTGCCTTTGTGCTTGCGGTAGATGATGAGGTGGTTGAGCGTGGCATCATTCACCGTTATCGTGATTATCTTTTTCAAAAAAATGATACAAACTTCAATAAAACAGCGCCACCAATAACAGGGGCAGAATACTTAGAAAAAATTATCCACCTACCATTTAGATTACCTTTACCCACAGAGCATGAAATACGCACCTTTTAGCTACAAAACTTTGGGGATGTTTTTCAGTCAGAGGACTTTGAGAAAGCACAAGTGCATGAGTTAGCAAACAAAGAAGCATTTGATTATAAACTCAAAGGAGAATACAAAATAAAAACCGCCCTGTTAGAACTGTTTGTAAAAGCCGTTCCTCGTGTGCCACGTAAACTGATTAGAACCGTTGAGTTATTTCAATTACAAAAAGAAATACTCAAAGACAGAGGATGCCATGCAATAGACGAACTAACACTGGCACGGCTAGTCATCTTGCAGTTATTAGCACCCGATATTTATCGCTTTGGTAGACAACAACAAGGCTTTTTAGGCATGCTGGAATACTGGGAGAAGCACGAAACCTTAGGAAAAGGTAAGTGGTTGCTGGAAAGCAGTAAGCATTCAGATTTTTATGCAAAAGATAATGAAGAACAGAGTATATTTGAAATATATGGTCGACCACTCCTTCAAAAAATAAGAAATATCAGCCATTCAAGAAGTGGCTTTAATATTCGGAATATCATCAACCTAGAATACCCAAGTGCCAGTCCTTTAGTGCCTTATTTTTCAGCGGTGGATGAAACAAATAATGCAAAGGTGTTTGAGTTAGAAGATATAACGCTATTAATGCTAGAGGATGAAAATGAATTTATAAAACTCATTACCTCAAAACGCCCCGATGCTTGGACGACAGTTGCAGGCTTATCAGGTATCAATAACGGCATTATGCATGAAACGTTATTTAATAAATTTAAAGCATTAGTGAATGCCCCAATAACCATTGATAGCGAATATTTAAGCCCTCAATGGCTAAGCCTTGTTCATCCGATGATAGCTAAACAATACGCTGTTGAGCTATGGGGCGAGGGCGAGAATGGGCTGGTAGAGACTCTTATTAAACACTTAAGAGAAGAGTATGAAAAAGATCCAAAAAAACGCCTCCATTATGGTGATTGCCTCGCTGTTTTAGGCGATACACGTAAAGGCGTGGGTGTCATAATGAATGATGAGGGCAAAGCGTTACCTGATATTAAATGGCAAAGGGTGGCGCAAGGTGAATTTATCTTTGGCAGTGATTATGAGAAGAATAATAAAGAAAAAATGTATCTAGATGCCTTTGAAATCAGCCGTTACCCCATAACCAATCAACAATTCCAGTGCTTTTTAGATGCAGATGATAAAGACAAGCCTGAATGGTGGAAAGATATGCCAGAGGATCAATTAGAGGAATTAATCCCATCAAACAGGTCGCAAGCTAACCGCCCTAAAGAGAACGTAAGCTGGTATCAAGCCGTTGCTTTTACTCGTTGGCTGAGTGATAAAACAGGTAAAAACATTCGTTTACCGACAGAGTTTGAATGGGAAAAAGCAGCAAGAGGCACTGATGGACGAGACTATCCTTGGGGAAATGAAAAACCTGATTCAAATAAGCTAAATTATAATGGTAATATTAAGGAAACGAGTACTGTTGGACTGTATACCCAAGGAATATCCCCTTGTGGTGCTTATGATATGTCAGGTAATGTATGGGAATGGTGTTTAAATAAGTATCAATCACCTGCTGATATTGATATTGATGATGGTGGTGCCGCTCGTGAAATACGCGGCGGTTCCTACGACGATTCCTCTGACGTCGTGCGGTGCGCTGTTCGCAATGGGCTTCTTCCCGTCAATCGGGGCAGCGATATTGGGTTTCGTTTGGTATGTGAGTGAGTTCTCCCTGGCGCTTGCTGAGTGCTGGGGTTCTGATTTCTGAGATTCTGTTTTTCTGAATTCTAAATGTTCGATGAAGAGGTGAAATAATCATATGGCAAAGGTGTTTGATAATTTATATAAAGATATTGTTGATTTCTCCAATCTTTATCAAGCGTGGCGTAAAGCGGCTAAAGGCAAGCGAAAAAGTATGGCAGTCGCTAGCTTTGAGATGAATTTGAGCGATGAATTGATTTGTTTGCAAAATGAATTAAAAAATAGAACATGGCAAGCAGGGCAGTATCAATCATTTACTATTCGTGACCCTAAAAAACGCTTGGTTTCTGCCGCCCCATTTCGTGATCGGGTGGTACATCATGCTTTGTGCAACGTGACTGAATCTATCTATGAAAACACTTTTATAGGTGATTCTTTTGCTAATCGTAAAGGCAAGGGTACACATGCCGCTTTAGATAAAGCACAAGTCTATATGCGACGTTTTCCGTATGTTTTACAGTGTGATTTAAAGCAGTTTTTCCCTTCGGTTGATCATGCGGTGATGGAGTCTGTTTTAAATCGAAAAATCATAGATGTCGATACGCGTTGGTTAATGCGTTCAATACTTAAAAGTGGGGAAGGGATTCATCCATCTGTCGGTGTGTTTAATGGCAATAAACCGCATGGTTTGCCGATTGGTAATTTAACCAGCCAGTTTTGGGCTAATGTCTTGTTAAATGAATTGGATCAATTTGTGAAGAGAAATTTGGGTTGTAAGGGTTACTTACGGTATGTTGATGATTTTTTATTATTTTCTGATTCTAAAAAAGAATTGTGGGAGTGGAAGTTAGCAATATCTGCTAAGTTAAAAAAATTAAAGCTACAGATGCATCAACAATCAAGCACCGTTTATCCCGTTGCAACAGGAGTCCCTTTTCTTGGTTTTCGCTTGTATCCTAATCATCGACGTTTAAAACGTAAAAATGGGGTTAATTTTCAGCGGCGCTTACAACGCTATTACGGTGAATATCAACGTAGTGATTTATCGCGTGAGGCATTGAATATGCGTGTACAAGGCTGGGTTGCTCATGCCTCAAAAGCAGATACTTGGGGTTTAAGAAGGAGTCTTTTATCAGCATCATTACCCCTTAGGGTGCTGTAGCATTGAAGGAGTCTCCGTTATTTTCTAAAAGCTATGACTTTATTCAATGGTTAATACCACAAACGGTTAAATTTCCACGTGAGCAACGTTTTGTGGTTGCCCAACGCTTACAAAATACGGCAATGGATTTTATGGAATGTTTGTATTTTGCTACTGATAAACAAAATCAGACTAAAGCATTGCAAAGAGCAGATATAAAACTGAAACAGTTACGATTTTATTTGAGATTAAGTCATGATTTAAAATTAATGAATACACGTCGCTTTGAGCACGCTTCGCGATTAGTTGAAGAGCTTGGCAGATTATTGGGGGCTTGGATTTATAATATAAAACGAATGTAATAGTTGATTTTCCGTGTCCTTCCGTGTGTTTCCGTGGCAAAATCATCTTTTTATTTTTCTCTAATCTAAAATCCTATGAAACAATTTATCGCAGGCTTACCTAAAGCCGAGTTACACCTCCATATCGAAGGCACGTTTGAGCCTGAGCTCATGTTCAAGCTAGCAGAGCGTAATGGTATTACATTGCCTTACGAGTCTGTTGAGGCGCTTCATAAAGCTTATGACTTTAGCCAGTTACAGGATTTTTTGGATATTTATTATCAAGGGATGAATGTGTTGCGCACCGAGCAGGATTTTTATGACCTGACGTGGGCGTATCTTGAAAAGGTTGCTAAAGAAGCAGTGCGCCATGTGGAGATTTTTTATGATCCACAAGGGCATGTTGATCGTGGTGTTTCGTTTGAGACGGCTTTGAACGGTATTCATTCTGCCTTGGTTCAAGGTGAAAAAGAGTTTGGTATTTCCTTTGGGATAATCATGTGTTTTCTTCGTCATTTGGATGAGGATGCGGCTTTTGGAACTTTAGATTCGGCCCTCGCGCATAAAGATAAGATTATTGGCGTAGGTTTGGATTCATCCGAGATGGGGCATCCGCCTTCTAAGTTTGAGCGTGTATTCGCGAAGGCGCGTGATGAAGGTTTTCATATTGTTGCGCATGCGGGCGAGGAAGGGCCGCCTGAGTATATTGTTGAAGCACTGGACTTATTAAACGTTGAACGCGTTGATCACGGTAATACCTGTTTGCAAGATCCTGAATTAGTAAAGCGTTTGGTTAAAGAGCAGATCCCGTTAACAGTTTGTCCACTTTCAAATACAAAATTATGTGTGGTGGATGATATGAAAAATCATCCCCTGCCTGAAATGCTAAAGCTTGGTTTAAAAGCAATGATCAACTCCGATGACCCCGCTTATTTTGGTGGTTATTTGAATGAAAACTATGAGGCGGTAAGTGGGATTTTAGGTGATGATAAAGAAACACTGGCGCTATTAGCTAAAAATAGTTTTACGTCTGCTTTTATCTCACAAGATGCTAAAGATGGCTTTGTGGCTGAGGTTGAGGCTTATATAAAAGGTTGAGTTAAAGTACATTAGGTAGGTTGGTGCTGAGGGATGGTGCCCAACGTGACAGCGTTTGTTGGGCTTCGCAAGCTCAGCACCAACCTACATAAGATTATGCTTTAATCTCTCCATTAAAAGGAAACTACGGAAAGGGGTTAAAGTAAATATCCATGTTCTTATGAACGTGGTTTTGATCTCACCCTAAAAGGGTTTATTCTTAATAACTCACGTTACTTTGCATACAAATAACGTCATACCTGCGAAGGCAGGTATCCATGGTTGTACAAAGTGCCATTCTGGCAGATGGATTCCCGCCTACGCGAGAATGATAGTTTTTGCTGGCATCTGTTAGTAGCTCACACATTCGTCAGGCTAGAGCCTACCGACCTACCCACACCCTCAGGACATGGTTATTATTTTTAATATAAGTTACTCAATAGGTCGCCTAACAATTTCCGCCCTAATTGCATTAGAAAAATCCTTCGCATTCTCAGCCTGCTGTGCAATTTTTGTAATATCAAAATGTTCTCGTGCTTCTTTATAGGGTAAGTGCGTATCGATCATATTTAGCCGATAGGCTATTTTATCTATATCTTCAGGAACCAAATAGCGGTAGTCCCACACAGGAATAGGCTTATCTGAAAATCGCTTAGTGTGTTTAATGATATTGGTTGTGCAATTATTCCAAATTGTATTATAAAACTCAGGCTCTTTGCCTAGCTTGTCCGCACGTTTTAGCATATCAAGAAAGACAGCTTGTACACGTGCTTTTTCTGTCTGAATAGGGAAGAGCCGTACCGTTGCTTTTATTGTATTGGTGCGTACCTTGATGACATCTTTTTCATCTGCAATCACGTACATCATTTCAAACTGTCGGAAAAAGGCTTTTACGGGATCAAACTTTTGCTTTAGCTTACGGCGAATTTCTATTGAGATGGCAAGGTATGTCCCATCTTTTAAGCCAAATGAAACAAAGGTATGCGCTACGCCGTAGCCACCAAAGGGCGAGATAGCCAGCCATGCTGACTCAACATCTTCAAGGTTGATAGTGCGATCATAAAATTCTAAATCGTAATCACGGGTGCTACGGTAGTGAATATTACGAATATTATTGATTTGGATTTTATTGTCATCAAGAAAATGTATTGAAGGCATGACAGATTGGTCAGGTGACCAATTACGCGACAGAGAAGGATTGGTAAAAAAAAGGAATAAAGCGCCCCCAATCACAATCAATGCGAGCAGTATTAATAATGCTGTTATAAGCGGTTCAGCCATGCCTTCCTCTTAACGACTTCATTTATATACTATAGTCTATTCAAACTCCATTGAACGAAAAATACGCCCAGCATTTTGCAGTGCCAGTTCATTAAACGTATCTAAATGCGAATAGGCAGATTGATCAATTTTGTAGGCATCTTGAATATCACCATCATTATCAAGAATTTCTTCAATCTGACCGCGCATATAAACGAGGTAATCTTTAGTGTAGCGTCGTAATTCATCCATATCGGTGGTGGGTGAACCATGACCTGGAATGATAATCTCAGGCTTTAACGCTTCAAAAATATCCCACGTTTTAATCCAACCTTCTGTATCAGTATGTTCCATGACAGGTAATAAGCGTTGGCGGAATGCAATATCACCTGAAATCATGATTTTCTTTTCAGGCATCCATAGCGAAATATCTCCTGGGCTATGGGCTGGGCCAAAATGTAAAATTTCAAAATGTTCTCCGCCCATATCTATGACGAGTTTATCTTTAAACGTTTTGTCAGGGTAGGCGAGTACGGTGTATTGTGATTTGTCACGACGACCACGTTGCATACGTTCGATAATTTGATCGCCATATTCTTTCATTTCGTGTAGTGCATCTTCATGCGCGATTACCTGTGCGCCTTGTTCTTGCCAGTAGTTTGTACCAAGCATGGCGTGGCCTTGGGCATTTTCTAGCACGACATATTTTACGGGCTGGTCTGTGATTTTTTTAATCTCAGTATGCAGTGCTTGTGCAAGCAAATAGTTATCGCTGGCATTAAAAACTAAAACACCATCGGTAGTGACAACAAAGGATAAATTATTATTGTGACCTGAGTTTGCATAGGTGCCTGGTGCTGTTGCGCCTATGGCAGAATAAACATTGTCACGGACTTTGATTGGCAGACTGTAGAGCATTGATTCTGGTGCTTTGTCTGTGTATTTAACAGACTTTTTTAACGCTAACCACTTATTAAAACCATCGGCATAGTTTTTTACATTGGTATAGCCTAAGTCCATGAGTGTGCGGGCGGCAAGTGGGCTACGTTGGTTTGTTCCACAGTAGACTACGATGGGAGTGTCTTTGGTTTTTACATGACTGCCTACATCAAATTCTAGCCAGCCACGGGGGATAATTACATTTTCATCTGCATCAATTGTGCCACCGATAAAGTCAATTTCATTTTGTGTTCGTACATCAATCATTTCAACTTTAGGGTTTTCAGCGAGCAATTTTTCTAGCTCTTCAGTGTTGATATTATTAATGGTTTTGTTGGCGCGCTCGATAGCTAATTCGCCTGCTGTTTTTGCATCATCAGCTTGTAGTGATAGTGTCATAAAAAGTGGACATGATAATATGAAGATAATTTTCTGAAGATTCATTTATTTTGCTCTCTTTTATTTGCTTTTCGGATGATTGGTTGCACATTTAGTACATCAAGCGAAAGTGATTCGATGTGGGTGATTTTGGATATATTTTTTCTTGTCGGGTTTTTTACAGCATTAGAATGCCAAATAAAATAATCAGAATGCTCATCCTTATAATCAGTCACTTGATAGGTTTTTGGCATACTCGGAACATGATCACCATAAAAACACAATGTAGTTTCTGTCTCTGATTTTCGGTATTCGTCAGTAAGCGTTTTAATCATCTTATCTGCATTTTTCAAGTGGCGTAAATACACGCTTAGATCATTTAACTCCGTTGGTAATGCTACGGCATGGTTATCTACAAAACAGTTATCTGCAAAATAGTTTTTTTGCTCTTCTTCAGATATTTTCTCTAAATGTAACGGTCCGTGGTTTTCCATGGTGATTACAAAGATGAAGAGTGGCTTATCTGTCTTTTTCTGGGTGATTTCTAAGATTTTTTTGGTAACCGTTTCATCCGAAATATAGGGGCCAAATTTTTCAGGCTGTTGGAAGTCATTTATATCAATAAACTCATCAAAACCCATCTTGGGGAATAAGCGATCACGTCCGAAAAAGGATGCAGGGTGAGGATGAATACACACGCAGTGATAGCCTTGGCTCTTTAATGCACTGGCAATCGAATTGACTTTAAATTTTGCTAAAAATTGGTAAGGATAATAGCGATAAAAGCCCAAGTCCTCGTTTTTAATGCCCGTTAAAAATGAAAACTCCGTGCGCATGGTATTCGCGCCCCATGCTGGGACTTTTAGCTTACCGAACTGGGTTGATTCGGCATTGATGCGATCGAAGTTTTGTAAAATATTTGTTTTTATGGATGGATGTAACCGTCTAGCATCAAAAAAGGATTCGCTTTGGATGATTGTGATGTTGGGTTTGCTCTTTTTAAAACACAAATCATCGAAAAAGAGGGGGGGTGGGTTAGAAAAAAGGGTATTTTTGAGTGTTTTCTCGACTATTTTCTGGTGTTTCTGTGTTCGTGACTGCATAAAATAGCTGTAGAGGCTATTTACCAAGCCAAACTTGGCATTGTCTTCTTCAATATTGCTCGATAAGGCAAAGCCAAGGGCAATTTTATTGCTTAAACTCTGTAATATAGCGATGACAACAAGGCTTGAAAGGATTCGTTGCCATGTAAATGCCATTGCGGGTTCTAATTTTAATACTGTAATGATTAAAGCAATAATCAGAACAGGCGCAATAATGACGGGGAGCAAACCTAAAAAGGGAAAGTATAAACGCGGGTGTTTAAATGCCTGAGCAAACATCGCAAAGTCAGAAAAAACCAAAGGTTCTTTGAGCGCGATGTATTTTGCATTATTGACAGCGACTACAATAATAAAAAAGATAATGACGGTTAAGGACGAAAAAATAGGGCGTTGCACAATGAGTGTTAGCCCTAAAAATATCATGGTGATAATAGCGCCGTGCAAAGTAAATGTTTCGATAGAAAATACGGTTGCTTTAGGCTTTATAAAACGCTCTGTGATGATAGTGACGAGAATGGTCGCTATTAATACGAATATAAAAAACTGCATTAGGTTTTATTCTTTGAGCTATTTTTAGCTTCGTTCTTAGTTACGTTCTCAGTTACGTTCTCAGTTACATGCTTAGTGCTTTTTGTTCCGTAAAGCACTCCCATAATCCAACCTGCTAAAGCGCTAGGTAAAATGGATAAGGCCCAAGTTCCAAAATTAAGCGGGAAGGGGAATGAAATACTGGCTTTGTTTTTTGCAATGCCTCGATAGATAATGTCTGCCGCTTTTTCGGGGCTAACCATAAAGGGTTTGTCTGAGGTGAACTTGTCGCTCAAATCCGATTTTACAAAACCTGGATAAATTATACTCACTTTAATACCATCCTGTTTTAGCCAACCCCGCAAAGATTCGCCATAACCTTTAAGTGCTGCCTTGCTGGCGCAATATATGGGCGTGATAGGCATTCCGTAATAAGCGGCAAGCGAACTTACAATTGCAATCTGCCCGTGTTTACGTTTTTTTAATTCGCTAATCAATGGGTTTAACGTGGCTAAAACGCCGTATAAATTAGTATCTATCACATGAGTAATGGTATCCCATGATTCTGCATTACCTTCATCATCTAAAACGCTAGTGACACCCGCATTGCAAATAACTAGATCAATTGGATATTCTGCATCAACGTTAGCAACTAATTCTTGTACGGCTTCTGTGTTGGTAATATCGATAGAATAAATGATAACTTCAGCTTTTTTTTGC